>CAYMRW010000190.1:0-5178 GCA_964392825.1 uncultured Rhodobacterales bacterium | reverse complement strand
GCCTTGGGCTCGGTCGGGACGTTGTGGCGCGTGGCGTAGATGACGCTGTAGGTCGCGAACATGACGAGGATCAGGAGGCCCGGGCCGATGCCCGCGATGAAGAGCTCGGCGATCGAGGTGTTCGAGACGACGCCGTAGATGATCATGCCGATCGACGGAGGGATCAGGAACGCGATGTCGGACGCGTTGACGATGAGGGCCAGCACGAAGCTGTCCTTGTAGCCGGCGTTCAGCATGCGCGGGCGGAGCGGCGAGCCCACCGCCACCACCGTCGCCTGCGTCGAGCCCGAGACCGCGCCGAACATCGTGCAGGCGGTCGCGGTCGAGACGGCGAGCCCGCCCTTCACATGGCCCACGAAGGCCATGACCATGTCGATGAGCCGGTCTGCCGACTGGCCGCGGGTCATGATGTCGGCGGCGAAGATGAACATCGGCACGGCGATGAGCGAGGCGGGGCGGATGCCCTCGACCAGCTGCTGAATCATCGTCTCCATCTGCGAGAGCCCGCCGAACATCGTGTAGAAGCCGACGAAGGCGCCGGTGATGAGCGGGATCATCATCGGGAACCCCAGCAGCAGCAGCACGATCATGATCGAGAAGATGGTGATCGCCATGGCTCAGACCTCCCGCTCGTCGTCGTCGTAGCCCTCGAGCACGTTGGTCGAGAGGTAGATGTCGTCCTCGATGAGGTTCTTCACCGCCGTCAGCAGGTACTGGACGCCGGTCATGAAGAAGCCGACGGGCACCCAGACGAAGATCCACCAGATGGGGATCTGCAGCGCCGGCAGGATTCGCCCCTGCCCGGCCGAGGTGCGGATGTAGCCGATCGCGTAGTAGCAAAGCGCGAACATGAAGAGCGCGGTGACGCTCGCGATCACGACCATCAGGGTCTTGCGCGCCCTGGGCGGCAGCGCGTCGTAGATCGCCGACATGCGGATGTGCCGGCCATGACGGGCGGCGTAGCTGATGCCGGCGAACGTGATCAGGATGATCAGGACCCGGTTCAGTTCCTCGGAGAAGTAGATGCTCTGACCGAGGGCGAAGCGGCCGACGACGTTGGCGATCGTGTTGAGCGCCATGAGGAGGACGCCGACGGCCAGCATCACGGCCTCGACCTTGGCGATGGCGACGTCGATCCGTCCGAGAACGCCCGGCAGGGCCGAGATTTCGTCACGGGTCTGGTCCTGGTCCGTGGCCGTCGTCGGCGCCGCGTCCGACGCGGGCTCGTGCTCGGTGCTCAAGCGGCTTTCCCCCGATGACTTGGATGAGGCGGACCGGACCTCGCGGACCGGCCCGCCCCTTGCGACGCGGTCAGCCCGACGTGTCGGACTGCACCGTCTCGAGATCCTGCTTCATCTGGTCGAGAATCTCCTGACCACTCTCGCCGGTCATCCCGATGAACTCCTCCTCGACCTCGGTCGCCGTTTCCATGAACGGCTGCCGCTCCTCCTCGGACAGGATGTTGATCTGCATGTCGGGCTTGGCGGCCTGGATATTGTCGAGGCTCTCCTGGTGCAGGCCCGCCTGATACTCGACGATGTGATCGAAGGCCGCGTCGATCGCGTTCTGGATCAGCGTCTGATCCTCCTCCGAGAGACCGTCGTAGAACTGCTTGTTGGCCATCACGGCGGTGGTGAAGTTGTTGTGGCCAAGGCACGTGATGACGTCCGTCACCTCGTAGATCTTCGTCGACTCGAGGAAGAAGGCCGGGTTCTCCTGCCCCTGGATGATGCCCGTCTGCAGCGCGCCGTAGACCTCGCCCCAGGGCAGGGGCGTCGGGGTCGCGCCGAAGGACTGGTAGCTTTGCACCAGCAGCGGATTCGTCATCACCCGGAACTTGACCTGATCGAGATCCTCGGGGCTTGTCACCGGCTCCTGCGTGGTCAGGCAGACCTCGCCCTCGGGGAACATGGAGAGCAGCTCGAGCCCCTGCTGGGCATAGAGTTCGGGGAACATCTCGTTGATGGCGACCGAGGTGCGGAAGAATTCCACCAGGTCCTCGTTGTTCTGCGGCAGCAGGTAGGGGACGAAGAAGACCTGCGCCTCGGGGATCAGCGCGCCGGTGAAGCCGGGCGACTGGTCGACGAACTGCAGGATGCCGGCCTGCGCCTGCTCCATGATCGCCTCGGATTCGCCGAGCGCGCCGAACGGATACACCTCGACGGTGTGGTCGCTGTTCGCCTCGATCTCTTCCTTGAATGTGTTCGCGAAGACGTTCTGCACGTCGGTCGGCGCCGCCTCCTCGGTGGCGTAGCGCCAGATGTCCGCGGTCGCCGGCGCCGCGATGAGCGCGAGGGCCGCGGCGGTAGTCAGTAGTCGTTTGGATCCATTCTGCATGACGTCTTTCCCTGTTCGTTTGTATCGCCAGCGGCGCGTGCCGGGCCGCTGCGTCTCTTCTAGGGTGATGCCAGGCGTCGACCGGGCGCCCATGCACGGGGCACGACAGCCCAGCCCGCGGCAACCCCTCGACGTTGATCCTTTCGCGCCGCCGGAACCACGTCAATTCGAGAATTGGATCATGACAATCCCGCCTGCCGGGCGGCCCCCGCCTGCGGGTCGGGCGGCCTCGATTGCGCCGCGCTGCCCGGATTCTCGGCAGATTGCAAAGGGTCCGGACCACGTCGAACCAGTTCGGCCAGCGTCGCCAGGGCATTGCCCAGCGCCGCTTCCTCCGCCCCGCCCAGACAGACGCGGACCGCCGGATCGGCGGCATCGCCTATGGCGAAGGCCGCGCCGCCGGCCACGGCGACGCCGCGCGCGAGCGCCTCAGCAACGAACGCGGTCTCGGTCCACGTCGGCGCGAGCGGCACCCAGAGGTGCAGTCCGACGGGATTGCCGCTGTACGGCACCCGGTCCAGCGTCGCGCCGGCCCGGGCGTTCCGACGGCGCAGCGCCCGCCGCTGCCAGTTGAGGAGGTTCAGGGCCGTGCCGTCCTCGAACCAGCGCGTCGCCACTTCGGCCAGCAGCGCGCTCGCCATCCAGTTCGTCGCCGCGTGATAGGTCCGCGCCGCAGCCGCATGGGCCGCCGGAACGACGAGCCAGCCCACCCTGAGCGCCGGCACCAGGCACTTGCTTAGGCCCGTCGCGTAGAACGTCCGCTCGGGCGCAAGGGCGGCGAAGGGTGGCGGGCGATGCCGCTCGAGCGGTCCCCAGGCGTCGTTCTCGACGATCGCCACGTCGTGACGGCGCGCGATGCCGACGATCGCCAGGCGCCGCTCGACCGTCATCATCGCGCTTCGCGGGCCGAGACCCGACGGCATCACGTAGATCGCCCGCACCCGCTCCGCCGCGCAGAGCCGGGCGAGGGCGTCCGGAACGATCCCCTCGACGTCGAGCGGCAGGCCGGCGAGGCGAAAGCCGAAGCCCCGCGCCATGTCGCGCAGCACGTGATGGGCGACGGCGCCCGAGGCCACGAGGTCGCCGGGCCCGGTCAGCGTGCCGAGCGCCACGGCGAGCGCCGACGAGGCGCCGCCGGTCGCGATCACCCGGTCCGCCGTCGTCTGCACGCCGCAGCGGAGAAGCCAGCCTCGCGACGCCTCGAGATGACGGCCGAGCGCCTGCCTCGGCCGGAACGACGCGAGCGTCTCGGTCGGAATGTCGGCCGCGAGCTCGACCAACGTCCGCGCCAGGGCGCGGCGGTGCACGTCCGCGACCACGGGCGTCAGGATCGAGCAGTCCACCACCGGCGCGCCGGCATGCAGGCGCTGATAGGGCGGCGCCCGCTCGCCGCCCGGCCGGGTCACGTAGGTACCGCGCCCCACCTCGCCCGTGACCGCGCCCGTCCGGGCCAGCTCCTCGTAGGCGCGACTGACCGTCTGTACCGAGACGCCGAGGCGCCAGGCGAGGTCGCGGTGCGTCGGCAGCCGTTCCCCCGGCGCCACCTGCCCCGCTTCGATCGCCGCCGCGAGGTGCCGCGCGAGCCAGAGGTAGGCCGGCCGCTCGATCGCCGTCTTCGGGGGGAGCCATGCGGACATGGCTCGAGCATTCGCCCGCCGCGCCAGATTGACAATCCTCGCCGGCGCTTCGATTGCTCGCCGCCATGCCGCGCCTTGCCCTCGACGACCGCGACGTCGCCATCCTGGCCGTGCTTTCGCGCGAGGGGCGGATCGCCAAGACCGAGCTCGCCCGTCGCGTGAACCTCTCCGCCACGCCCTGCTGGGAGCGACTGCGCCGGCTCGAGGCGGCGGGGCTCGTGACCGGCTACCGCGCCGAGATCGACGTGGCGCGGCTCGGCCCCAGCGTCACCGTCTTCGTCACCGCCGAGATCGAGAGCCACAAGGCCGAGAGCTTCCAGGCCTTCGAACGGGCCGTCGCGCTCCACGACGAGATCGTCGGCTGCTGGTCGGTCGGCGGCGGCATCGACTACCTCCTGCAGGTCGTCGCCCGCGACATCGAGGGCTACCAGGCCGTGATCGACGCCCTCCTCGCCGCCCGCGTCGGGCTCAGCCGGTACTTCACCTACATCGTCACCAAGGAGGTGAAAGCGTCGCCGCCCCCGATCGAGCTTCTCGTGAAAGGCTGACGCTTCGACCGGGGGAGAACAGATAGGTCCTCGCCCGACGCGCCTGGAAACAGAGCGGTTCTCCGGTCGGGACGGTGCACGATCGCCGGTGACGCTGAATGCTCCGAGAGTCCGCCCCATGTTCGATTTCCCCCGCCCCGTCGACGCCCGGCTCGTGTGTACCCGCGCCCGCATCGGTGCGGCGTGGGAAGCCGGCGCCGACGACTTCGCGGTGACCGACCCGGCGACCGGGGTCGAGGTGGCGCGCGTCGCGCGCATCGATGCCGACGGCGCCCGCCGGGGGGTCGACGCGGCCCATGCGGCGTTCCCCGCCTGGGCCGCCACCCTGCCGCAGGACCGCGCCCGCCATCTCCGCGCCTGGCTTGGGGAGATCGTCCGTCACCGCGAGGCGCTCGCGGCGATCATGACCGCCGAGCAGGGCAAGCCCATCTCGGAGGCGCTGGGCGAGATCGACTACGCCGCCTCCTTCGTTGAGTTCTACGCCGAGGAGGCGCGGCGCCCGAACATCGAGAGCGTCACCTCCCACCTGCCCGACGCCGAGGTCGAGCTCTGGCGCGAGCCGGTGGGGGTCGCCGCCCTCGTCACGCCCTGGAACTTTCCCTCCGCCATGATCACCCGCAAGGCCGCCGCCGCCCTCGCCGCCGGCTGCACCGTCG
>CAYMRW010000189.1:0-5199 GCA_964392825.1 uncultured Rhodobacterales bacterium | reverse complement strand
TGGCGGAGCAGGTGGGATTCGAACCCACGGTGCGCTTGCACGCACGGCAGTTTTCAAGACTGCTGCCATCGACCGCTCGGCCACTGCTCCGTCGGGTCGGTTTAGCGCGATTGCCTGTTGGCGACAACCAAGGCGGTCGTCCGAGCATCGGTCGGGCCGATTGCGGACCCGACGTCATGCTGCCAATTGAGGGGCTGATTGGAAAGCGGCAGCCAAGCGAATAGTTCACGCCTTCAACATGGCCGTAAGGTCTTGAGAAGGGGGGAAGCGGTTCCAATAGAGCTGGATCGCGGCGAGACTCTCTTGCTTCATGCTTCCACACCCAATTGGGAACCGGGTGCCAAGATCGATCACAGGCGCTTTGAGGCAGCCGTCCCACGAAGATTTCCGGGTCTGCGTCATCGAAATGTCTGGTGAGCGGGGTGGGGATCGAACCCACGACCAACTGATTAAAAGTCAGTTGCTCTACCACTGAGCTACCCGCCCGCAGGCACCAGCAGGGCCACGCTCGCCGCCCGCGCCGTCAGACGCGCCGGGCGTATCGGTGCCCGCCCGGAGCGTCAAGGCCAAAGGCCCCGCCGGCTGGACAGGCCCCGACTGCGCGTCTAAGGCCGCCCCGCAAGAACGATCAGCCCGCGCGCAATGCCCCGCATCACCGTCGTCATACCCATGCAGAACGAGGCGGGAAACGTCGTACCGGTCCTCGAGGAGGTGGCCCGCGCGCTCGAGGACGGTCCCGCCTGGGAAATCGTGGCGGTCGACGACGGTTCGACCGATGCCACGTTCGACGAACTGCACCGTGCCCGCGCGGGACTGCGAAACGTCAGGGTGTTGCGCCATGCCCGCCCCGCGGGAAAGAGCGCCGCGATCCACAACGCCGTGCTCGCGGCGCGCGCCGGGATCGTCTGCACCATGGACGGCGACGGGCAGAACCCGGCGTTCGAGATCGCGCGGCTCTGCGCGCCGCTCCTCGCAGGCCCGGGCGGGCGGCTTGGCCTCGTCGCGGGGCAGCGACGACGGCGGCGGGACCGGCCGGCGAAGCGCCTGGCCTCGCGGCTCTCGAACGCGCTGCGATCGTGGCTCCTCGCCGACGGAACGCGCGACACCGCCTGCGGCCTCAAGGCGTTCCGCCGCGATGCCTTCCTTGGCCTGCCCTACTTCGACAACATGCACCGCTACCTGCCGGCGCTGTTCCGCCGCGACGGCTGGGGGGTCGCCCATATCGAGGTGGAGGACCGTGCGCGTCTCTCCGGCCGGTCGAAGTACACCAATGCCGGGCGGGCGCTCGTCGGAGCATGGGATCTCATAGGGGTCGCCTGGCTGATCAGGCGGCGCCGCCGTAGCGATGCATCCGAGGTCCCGAGGGCGGAGAGGGCCGAGGCGGCCGAATGACCGCGGTTCTCGGCACCTGGCTCGGGGCCCACTCGACCTACGAGATCGCCTGGGTGGCGATCGGCCTCGGCGGACAACTCATGTTCTCGCTCCGGTTCCTGATCCAGTGGATCGCGTCCGAGCGCGCGGGGCGCTCGATCATCCCCGTCGCGTTCTGGTATCTCTCCATCGCCGGCGGCGTGATCCTCCTGGCCTATGCCGTCTACCGTCAGGATCCGGTCTTCATCATCGGGCAGCTGACCGGCGTCTTCATCTATGCCCGCAATCTCTACCTCGTTCATGTCGAACGCCGTCACCCCTGACCGCGGCCGGTGGGTCGGCCCCTGCCTCGGGATCGTGCTCGCGGTGACGGCGGCGCGGGTTCTGCTCCTGGCCTTCGACCAGAAGCAGCTCTTCGTCGACGAGGCGCAGTACTGGTTCTGGGGGCAGGACCTCGCCTGGGGCTACTTCTCCAAGCCCCCGGCGATCGCCTGGCTGATCCGTGCCGTCACCGACCTCGCGGGCAGCGATGCACCGTTCTGGATCCGGCTGCCGGCGCCGCTTCTCCACGGCGTCACCGCCATGCTTCTCGCCGCCCTCGCGGCGCGAATGGCGGGTGGCGTGGCCGCTATCGCGACCGTCATCGTCTATCTGAGCCTGCCCCTCATCGCCGGCGGCAGCCTGCTGATGACGACCGACACGCTGATGTTCCCCTTCCTCGTCGCCGCCTTCCTCGCCTGGACGCGGTCCGCCGCGGACGGGTCGCGCGGCTGGGCGGCGGCGGCGGGTGTCGCCCTCGGGATGGCGTTCCTGTCCAAGTATGCGGCGCTCTATTTTCTCGGAGCGGCCGTTCTGGCGTCCCTTCTCGCGCCGGCTGCGCGGCCGTCGCGCGGGGCGGCGGTCGCGGGCGGTACCGCGTTCCTGCTCGCGATCGCGCCGAACCTTTTCTGGAACCTGTCGAACGGCCTCATCACGGTGCAGCACACCGTCGACAACATCGAGTGGGCGCGCGCGCCGGGCGCGCGGCTCGGCCTCGAACCGCACAAGCTCGCCGAGTTCGCTGCGGCGCAGGCCCTCGTGTTCGGACCGATCTTCCTCGCCACCCTCCTCCTCGCTGCCGCGCGATGGCGTCGGCTATCCCCCGAAATGCGGGTGCTTGTCGTTTTCTCGGTGCCGATCCTCGCGCTCGTCTGCATGCAGGCGCTTCTGTCGCGCGCCTATGCGAACTGGGCGGCGGCCGCCTATCTCACGGGCACGGTGGCGGTCGTCCTTTGGCTCTTGCCGCGGAGCCGAGCCTGGCTCGCCGCCGGAATCGGCCTCAACGCCACCCTCTGCCTCGCCATTGCGGTCATCGCGACGCTGCCTGACTGGCTGCCCGCGACGGTGCGCGAGACACTGATGCAGCGCTATCTGGGCCGGGCCGAGATGACGGATGCGGTCATCGGCCTTGCGCGGGCGGAAGGTCTCGACACCGTCGTGTCGGGAAACCGCGACATCCTCGCTGATCTCTTCTACACGGGACGCGAGGCCGATCTCGTCTTCCGCGCACGGCCGGAAAGCGGGCGGCCACCGCACCATTACGCGATGTCGTGGGCGTTCGAAGGCACGGCGGACGACGCCCTCTACGTGGGCGACGAGGCCCCCGCCTGCGTAGCGGGCAGCGCCCCTGTCCGCGATCTCAGACCTGAGGACGGCTACTGGTCGGGGCGCGACGTGGCCGCGTGGCGGGTTCCGGGAACATGCTGGGCGGACTGAGCGCGCGCACAGGCGTCGCGTTCGTCGCGGCGCTTGCGGTGTTCCTCGTCTGGCCGGAGATCGATCTCTGGTTCTCGGGCCTGTTCCACGACGGCGCCCACTTCCCCCTCGCCGATGTCGAGGCGCTGCAGATGCCGCGGCACCTGATCTGGAGCGCCTCGAACGTCACCGCGCTCGGCGCTCTGACCCTCTGGGCCGCCTGGCTCGGCCTCGGACGCGCCGCCCGGGTGCCGGCGCGGCTCTGGGGCTGGGTCGCGGCGGTCTACGTCGTCGGACCCGGCCTCCTGGTGAACGTCATCCTCAAGGAAGAGTGGGGGCGTGCACGGCCCGCCTACGTCTTCGCCGGCGAGGCCGAGTTCACGGCCCCCTTCGTGATCGCCGACCAGTGCGCGCGGAACTGTTCGTTCGTGTCTGGAGAAGGGTCGGCGGCGGTGGCCCTGGCCATCGTGTGGGGCGCCCTCCTCTGGCCGCGCGGCCCCGGCGCCGAACGGCGGTGCCTGGTCGTCACGCTTGCGATGGTGGCGGGGCTGGCCTCGGCCCTGCGCATCCTCACCGGCCGCCACTTCCTGTCGGACATGGTCTTCGCCGCGTTCCTTGTGGCCTTCGTGGCGATGGGGCTTTGGCACCTGATGACCGTGGGTCCGGCGCGCGAGGCGCTGACGCTCCCGGCGCTGCGTGCCGACCTGCGCGAGGTCGGCAAACGGTGCAGCCGCACCTGGCGGCGCCTCTTCGTCTGACGCTTTCCCCGAAGCCGCGGCGGCGCTATAGGCGCGTCCATGCGCGACCGGGCGGACAGCACGCTGAGCTTCATGAAGATGCACGGGGCCGGGAACGACTTCGTCGTGATCGACGCCCGCGCGGCCGAGCCCGACATGACGCCGGACCTGGCGCGTGCCCTCGGCGACCGGCACCGCGGGATCGGTTTTGACCAGCTCGCCGTCATCCGCCCCTCCGGACCGGCCGATCTTGCGCTTGAGTTCTGGAACAGCGACGGGTCGCGGTCGGCGGCCTGCGGCAACGCCACGCGCTGCATCGCCGCGTGGGTGATGGCGCAGACAGGCCGGGACGCGCTGCGGATCGAGACCGGCCGCGGGGAGCTCGCGGCGCGGCGGGAGGACGGCGCGGTCTGGGTCAACATGGGGCTGCCGCTGCAGCGTTGGGACCAGATACCGTTGGCGCAGGCGGCCGATTGCGATCGGCTGCCGATCCCCGGGGAGCCGGTGGCGACCGGGATGGGCAACCCGCACTGCACCTTCTTCGTCGCCGATGCCGAGGCGGCCGATCTTGCGGCCTTCGGCGCCTACGAGACTCACCCCCTCTTTCCCGAGCGCACGAACGTCCAGGTGGCGCAGATGGCCGGTGCCGACACCCTTCGCGTCCGCGTGTGGGAGCGCGGGGTGGGGCCGACTCTCGCCAGCGGCTCGTCGGCGTGCGCCGTCGCCTCGGCGGCGCGACGGCGCGGCCTTGCCGGGGACCGGGTTCGGCTCGACCTCGATGGCGGCCGTCTCGAGGTGGCCTTGCGCGCCGACGGCGCGTGGCTCACGGGGCCCTCGGCCCACGTCTTCGACGGCGTGCTGGCCCCCGGCTGGGTCGCTGCCTGATGGACCGCCGCGCCCCCTTTTTCCGCACCCTCGGTTGCCGCCTGAACTCCTACGAGACCGAGGCGATGCGCGAGATGGCCGCCGCCGCCGGGGTCGAGGACGCCGTCGTGGTCAACACCTGCGCCGTCACCGCCGAGGCGGTGCGCAAGGCCCGCCAGGAAATCCGCCGCCTGCGCCGCGAGAACCCGTCGGCTCGGATGATCGTCACCGGCTGCGCGGCGCAGATCGCGCCCGAGAGCTTCGCCGCGATGGACGAGGTCGACACCGTCCTCGGCAACGCCGACAAGATGCGCGCCGAAAGCTGGGGCGCGCTCCGCGACGGGACCGAGGCGGTCCTGGTCGACGACATCATGTCGGTGACCGAGACGGCAGGCCACCTAATCGACGGCTTCGGCACCCGCAGCCGCGCCTACGTCCAGGTGCAGAACGGCTGCGACCACCGCTGCACCTTCTGCATCATCCCCTACGGCCG
>CAYMRW010000188.1:0-5215 GCA_964392825.1 uncultured Rhodobacterales bacterium | reverse complement strand
TGATGAAGATGGCGCAGGGCACGCCCGAGCAGCGCGAGATGGCGCAGGATGCGCTGAACCGCTTCTGGTACCCGTCGCTGATGATGTTCGGGCCGTCCGACAAGGACTCGGTCCACTCGGCGCAGTCGATGGCCTGGAAGATCAAGATCAACACCAACGACGAGCTGCGCCAGAAGTTCGTCGACCAGACCGTGCCGCAGGCGGAGTACCTGGGGCTGACGGTGCCGGACGAGCACCTGACGTGGAACGAAGAGAAGGGCGGCTACGACTTCTCCGAGCCCGACTGGTCGGAGTTCTTCGAGGTGCTCAAGGGCAACGGCCCCTGCAACAAGGAGCGGCTGGGCGCCCGGGTGAAGGCGTGGGAGGACGGCCGCTGGTTCCGCGACGGGCTGACCGCGCATGCCCACAAGCACGGCGCCCGGCGGCGGGCGGCGTGATCCCGGTGGCCGGAGGGCGGCATCTGGCGGCGCTCGCGGCCTTGCTGACCGCGGGAGCGGTCGCCGCCGAGGAGCGGACGACGGCGGGGGACCTACTTGCCGCGCTCGCGTCGGGAGCGCTCGGCGCCGAGGAGGCGACCGCGGAGGCCCTCGACGCGATCGAGGCCTGGGCGGAGCTGAACGCGCTCGCCACCCTCGACGCCGAAGGCTCGCGTGCCGCCGCGCGAGCGGTGGACTTGGGCGAGCGGGCAGGCGCGCTCGCGGGCCTGCCCGTCGTCGTCAAGGACAACATTCAGGTGGAGGGGCTGCCGGCGGCGGCCGGGACCCCGGCGCTTCGCTCGGCGGTCGCGCAGGCGAACGCGCCGGTCGTGCAGCGGCTCGTCGACGCCGGCGCGGTCGTCCTCGGCACCACCAACATGCACGAGCTCGCATTCGGCATCTCCGGGTACAATCCGACCTACCAGACGGGCGCCGACGTGGGCGTGCGGAACCCCTACGATACCGACCGCTTCGCCGGCGGCTCGTCGTCAGGAACGGGCGCGCTGGTCGGCGCCGGCGTCGTCGCCGCCGGGCTCGGCACCGACACCGGCGGCTCGGTACGTGTGCCGGCCGCCCTCAACGGCGTGGCCGGTCTGCGCCCGACGCTCGGCCGCTACCCGACCGAGGGGATCGTGCCGATCTCGACGACCCGCGACACTCCGGGCGTCATCGCCGCGAGCGTGGCCGACGTCGCGCTTCTCGACCGCGTCATCGCCGGCGGCGAACCGGTCGCGGCCGCGGATCTCGCGGGCGTCCGGCTCGGCGTGGCGCCGCAGTTCGCCGGCGGCCTTGGTCCCGACGTGCAGGCGGTCTGGAACGCGGCGCTCGCGCGGCTCGAGGAGGCCGGGGTCGAGATCGTGGCGGTGGATGCGGCCGACATCGTCGAGGCGAGCGCGGCCATCAGCTTCCCGATCGCGCTCTACGAGGCGAACCGGGATCTGCGCGCCTATCTCGAGCGCTACGCCCCCGAGGTCTCGCTGGCGGACGTCGCCGCCGGGATCCTCAGCCCCGACGTCAGGGCGACCTACGACGGCCTCGTGCTGCCCCGGAAGCTTCCCGCGCCGAACGGGGGACTCGTCGACGCCGAGCCGATCTACCGGGGCGCCATCGGGGAGGGGCGACCGGCGCTCGTCTCCGCTTACGGTGCGCTCTTCGCCGATGCCGGGATCGAGGCGCTTCTGTTCCCGACGGTGCCGCGGGTGGCGGCGCCGGCCGGTCCCGAATCGAGCGACCTCGAGACCTTCGCGACGTTCATCCGCAACACCGACCCGGGCTCGAACGCCGGCCTGCCCGGACTGACGCTGCCGGCCGGTCTCGGCCCCGATACGGGCCTGCCCGTCGGCATCGAGCTCGACGGGCCGGCGGGCGCCGACCTGCGGCTTCTCGCCCTCGGAATGGCGCTCGAGAACCTTTTCGGAACGCTGCCGCCGCCGAGCCCCGAGTGAACATGAGGGAGGTGCCCGACCCATGAGCTCCGTCAACCCGTCACCCTATCCCGAGACGCCGGACCAGGCCGAGAAGCCGAAGCGGACCGAATGGCCGCTCTGGGAGATCTTCGTGCGCGGTCAGCATGGGCTGAACCACCGCCACGTGGGTTCGCTGCACGCGCCCGACGCCGAGATGGCGATCATGAACGCCCGCGACGTCTACACGCGCCGGAACGAGGGGGTGAGCATCTGGGCGGTCCGGTCAGAGGACATCGCCGCATCGAGCCCGTCCGACAAGGGACCGCTATTCGAGCCCGCGAACTCCAAGGTCTACCGCCACCCGGGCTTCTTCGACATCCCCGACGACGTGGGGCACATGTGATGGCCGTGATCGACGCCGCGGTCGACCGCACCGCCTTCTTCGAGTTCCTGCTCCGCATGGGCGACAACACCCTGATCCTCGGCCACCGGGTGTCGCAGTGGTGCGGCCACGCGCCGGTGCTCGAGGAGGACATCGCGCTCGCCAACACCGCGCTCGACCTCATCGGGCAGACGCAGATGTGGCTGGGGCTCGCCGGCGAGATCGAAGGGCAGGGGCGCAGCGCCGACGATCTGGCCTACCTTCGGGACGCGTCGAAGTTCCGCAACCTGTTGCTGGTGGAGCGGCCGAACGGCGATTTCGGCCAGACGCTGATGCGGCAGTTCCTGTTCGACGCCTGGCACTTCGGGATGCTGAAGGCGCTCGCCGGCTCGTCCGACCCGCGGGTCGCCGAGATCGCGGCCAAGGCGATCAAGGAGGTGTCTTACCATCTCGAGCGCTCCGCCGACCTCGTCATCCGCCTCGGCGACGGCACGTCCGAGAGCCACGACCGCATGCGCAATGCGCTCGACGACCTCTGGCCCTACACCGGCGAGATGTTCCTCGCCGACGCGCACGACGGCGCGGTGGCGGCTGCCGGGATCGCCCCGGACCCGGAGAGCCTGCGCCCCGCCTGGGACGCCACCGTGGGCGACGTGCTGCGCCAGGCGACGCTGCAGGTGCCCGAGGGCGGCTTCGCCCACAAGGGCGGCAAGCGCGGCGTGCACACCGAGCATCTGGGCTACATTCTGGCCGAGATGCAGTTCCTGCAGCGCGCCTATCCCGGGGCGGAGTGGTAGCCCCATGACGATCGCGACGCTGCCCTCCACCGACGACGTCTGGCGCTGGCTCGCCGAGGTACCCGACCCGGAGATCCCGGTGATCTCCGTGACCGACCTCGGCATCGTGCGCGACGTCCTCTGGGACGGCGAGACGCTGGTCGTGGCGGTCACGCCCACCTACTCGGGCTGCCCGGCGACGAGCGTCATCAATCTCGACATCGAACAGGCGCTGCGCGAGCACGGCATCGCGAGCCTGCGCATCGAGCGCCGGCTTTCGCCGCCCTGGACGACCGACTGGATCAGCGGCGAGGGGCGCGAGAAGTTGCGCGCCTACGGCATCGCACCACCCGTCGACGGCACGGCGGCCGATGGCGTCCTGGCGGCGCGCGTCGACAGCCTGCTCGGCCGCGGCAATCTGGTGATCCCGTGTCCGCGCTGCGGCGCGAACGACACCGAGAAGGTGAGCCAGTTCGGCTCGACGCCCTGCAAGGCGTCCTACCGCTGCAAGGCGTGCCTCGAGCCCTTCGACTACTTCAAGTGCATCTGAGACGGCAGACATGGCACGATTCCACCCCCTCGAGGTCACCGACGTCCGCCGCGACATCCGCGACGCGGTTATCGTGACGCTGAAGCCCCGCGACGAGGACCGCGACGCCTTCGGCTTCACCCAGGGCCAGTACCTGACCTTCCGTCGTGAGTTCGACGGCGAGGAATTGCGCCGGTCGTACTCGATCTGCGCCGGCCTCGACGACGGCGAGATCCGCGTCGGCATCAAGCGCGTCGACGGCGGCGCCTTCTCCACCTGGGCCAACGAGGACCTTGCGCCTGGCGCCACGCTCGAGGCGATGGCCCCCATGGGCAGCTTCCACGCCCCGATCGAACCCGGGCGCGCCAAGCACTACCTCGCTTTCGCCGGCGGCTCGGGCATCACGCCCGTGCTCTCCATCGTCAAGACGGTGCTCGCGCGCGAGCCGCGTTCGGAGTTCACGCTGGTCTATGCCAACCGCCAGGTCAGCTCAATCATGTTCCGCGAGGAGCTCGAGGACCTGAAGAACCGCCATCTCGGGCGCTTCTCGGTGATCCACGTGCTCGAGAACGAGGCGCAGGAGGTCGACCTCTTCACCGGCCGCGTCGACGGCGAGAAGTGCGCAGCCCTGTTCCGCACGCTGATCGACCCCGCCTCGGTCGACACCGCCTTCATCTGCGGGCCGGAGCCGATGATGCTGGCCATCGCCAAGGCGCTGAAGGATCACGGACTGACGGAGGCGCAGATCAAGTTCGAGCTCTTCGCCTCGGGCCAGCCCGGCCGCGCCCGGCAGAAGGCCGTGAGCAGGACCGCAGGCGACGCCGCGGCGGCGACCGAGGCGCAGGTGACGCTCGACGGCACGACGCGCACGCTCCGGATGCCGAAGGAGGGGCAGAGCCTTCTCGACGCGGCGCTCGCGGCCGACATGGACGCGCCCTACGCCTGCAAGGCAGGGGTCTGCTCGACCTGCCGCGCCATGGTGCTCGAGGGCGAGGTCGACATGGCGACGAACCACGCGCTCGAGGACTACGAGGTGAGCCAGGGCTACGTCCTCACCTGTCAGTGCTACCCGCTGAGCGACCGGATCGTGGTCAGCTACGACCGCTAGGGGGAGAGGGCGATGGACCAGACCATGGAGATCGGGGACTACCTCGCCCAGGGCGGCGTCATGACCTCGCCCGAGAACGTGCCGCCCCGCTACCGCGGCGAGCTGATGCGGCTGATGGCGTCCTTCGTCGACAGCGAGCTCGCGGGCTCGGCGGGCTTCGCCGACGTCATCAACGCGGCGCCGGGGATCAAGAGCCGCATCGCCGCCGCGCGGATCGTGCTCGAGAAGGCGGACCACGCCGAACGCGTGCTTCGGATCATGGGGCATTTCGGGGCCGACATGGGGCGCTACGCCGCGCATCAGCCCTGGGCGCGGCGCATCGACCGCGGCGCCGACATCGGCGCCGTTCGTCACGGCGGCGACATGCGCCTGTCGGTCTTCCACTACCCGCTCGAGGGCTGGACCGACGCGGTGGTCATGAACGTGCTCATGGGTTTTGCGACCGTCGTTCAGCTCGACGAGTTCACCCACGTCTCCTACGCGCCCCTGGCGCAGGCCTTCCGCGACATCGCCCCGCGCGAGAGGCGGCACGCCGAGC
>CAYMRW010000187.1:0-5243 GCA_964392825.1 uncultured Rhodobacterales bacterium | reverse complement strand
ACGTCGTTGGCGACGCAGTAGCCGGCGACGTGGGCCATCGCCGCCGCCTCGGACACGTACCGGGCGCGGCTGCCGATGACGACGGCGAGCTCGACCTCCCAGTCGAGCTTCTCCGATCCCCGCGGCATCCGCGTCGGGTCGTTCGGCCCGCAGACGGCGCTCGTCGCCTTCATGAAGACGATGGGCTCGGGCGGCACCTCGGCCCCCGTCTCCTCGGCATGGTCCGAGTAGTTCAGCCCGATGCACACCACCTTGCCGATGCCGCCGACGCAGGGACCGAGGCGCGTGTCCGCCGGCACCTCGGGGAGGCCGCCGGCGTCGACGCCGCGCAGCATGGCGAGCCCCTCGTCGCAGAGGACGGCGCCGGCGATGTCAGGCACCACCCCGGTCAGGTCGCGCGCGCGTCCCGCGTCGTCGATGAGGCCCGGGCGCTCGCCCCCCTGGCCCCCGTGTCGGATCAGCTTCAAGGTCGGTCCCCTCCCGTGTTCAGGTGTTGGTCCAGCCGCCGTCGATCAGGTGCGCGACGCCCGTGGTGAACGCCGCCTCGTCCGAGGCGAGATGGACGACGAGCGCCGCCACCTCCTCCGGTCGGCCGATGCGGCCCATCGGCTGACGCGCGACGAAGGCCGCGCGCGCCGTCTCGTAGTCGCCCTGCGCCCGCATCCGCGCCTGCAGGGACGGGCTCTCGACCGTCGCCGGGCAGATGGCGTTGCAGCGGATCCCCTGCCCCACGAAGTCCGCGGCGATCGACTTCGTCAGGCCGATGACGCCCGCCTTGGTGGCGCCGTAAACGAAGCGGTTCGGCGCCGCGATGTAGCTCGACACGGCGGACGACATGTTGACGATGCTGCCGCCGCCGCCCGCGATCATGCCGGGGAGGAAAGCGCGGCACATCCGGTACATCGCCGTGAGGTTCAGGTCGAGCGAGCGCGCCCATTCGTCCTCGCCGCAATCGAGGATGCTGCCGTGGGCGACGAATCCCGCGCAGTTGAAAAGGATTTCGGGTGCGCCCACGCGGTCCACCGCCGCCGCGATGGCGTCGGGGTCGCGGACGTCGAGACGGAACGTCGCGATGCCGTCGCCGAGGGTCGCGAGCGCGTCGGTGTCGATGTCGGTGGCGTGGACCTCGGCCCCCTCGGCCGCCATCGCCAGCGCCGAGGCGCGGCCGATCCCCTGTCCCGCCGCCGTCACCAGCGCCCGCTTGCCGTCGAGCCGGCCCATCCGTCCCCCGTTCCCCCAGCAAGGCGGAGTTACACGCCAGGCAGTCGGGATCGTCAACCGCCGCCATGGCGGGGCGCCGATCGCGCACAGCGGGCGTGCAGCGGCGGGACTTCAGTTCCGGCCGCGGCGCGATACCTGTCAAGGCGGCATCTATACGGAGGATGACATGAGCTGGAGCCCCTGCCCCGACCCCGTGCTCGGCGACCGCGACACGGTCTCGGCGATCGAGACGCTGATCGTGCCGCGCGCCGTCGATCTGGGCGAGATGGAGGTGCGCCGCGCCCTGCCGAGCACCAAGCGGCAGATGGTCGGCCCCTTCATCTTCTTCGACCAGATGGGCCCGGCGGAGTTCCTCACCGACCAGGGCATCGACGTCCGCCCGCACCCGCACATCAACCTCGCCACGCTCACCTACCTGTTCGAGGGCGAGATCCTGCACCGCGACAGCCTCGGCACCGAGATCGCCATCGCCCCGGGCGCAGTGAACTGGATGCGCGCCGGCCGCGGCATCGTCCATTCCGAACGCACCGGCGAAGGGCGGCGGCGGACGGGCCAGAGGCTCTTCGGCATCCAGACCTGGATGGCGCTGCCCCTCGCCGAGGAGGAGGGGGACCCCGCCTTCGTGCACCATGGCGCGGGCGACCTGCCGGTGGTGGAGGATCACGGCGTCCGGGCGCGGCTGATCGCCGGCTCGGCGCTCGGCGCGACCTCGCCGCTCCGTACGGCGTCCGAGACGCTCTACGGCGACGTCGAGCTCGCGGCGGGGGCGCGGATGCCGATCGACGCCGGTTACGAGGAGCGGGCGGTCTACACCATCGCGGGCGAGATCGAGGTCGGGCCCGACCGGTTCCAGCCGGGGCAGCTTCTGGTCTTCCGCCCCGGCGACCCCATCACCGTGACCGCGCGAAGCGACGCGCGCTTCATGCTCTTCGGCGGCGCGCCGATGGAGGGGCCGCGCTACATCTGGTGGAACTTCGTCTCCTCGCGCCCCGAGCGGATCGAGCAGGCCAAGGAGGAGTGGGCGCGCGGCCGCTTCGAGACGGTGCCGGGCGACGAGGCCGACTTCATCCCGCTGCATGCGAACGGCGGCAAGCCGCGGAGGGCCACGGGGGGCCTCCTCTACCCCTGAGGCCCCAGGCCGTTGCCGCCGGATCGGCGCTGGCCTAAACGGGGGCGCCATGAAGGACCAGCCCGCCGACAGCCAGGACCTCCTCGACCTCTGCCGCGGCGCGGTACGGGGGGAGGCCGCGGCCCTCACGCGGTTCGCCGACGGCATGGGCACCGAGATGACGCGCGCGCTCGCGCTCCTCGGGGCGGCGACCACGCCGATCGTGGTGTCAGGCGTCGGCAAGTCGGGGCATGTGGCGCGCAAGATCGCCTCGACCTTCTCGTCGATCGGCCGTCCGGCGCTGTTCCTGCACGCGGCGGAGGCGAGCCACGGCGATCTCGGCCTCGTTTCGCGCGGGACCGTGGCGCTGATCCTGTCGAACTCGGGCGAGACGCCGGAACTGTCCGACCTCCTCTCCTACTGCGCCGAGCACGACGTCCCGACGGTGGCGGTGACCGCGCGGGCCGACAGCACGCTGGGACGTGCCGCCCGCGTGACGATCGCCTACGGTCCGGTGCAGGAGGTCTGCCTGATCGGCCTCGCGCCCACGACCTCGACGACGCTGCAGATGGCCATCGGCGACGCGCTGGCGGTGGGCCTGACCCAGCTTCTCGGCACGATGCCCGACGACTTCCGCCAGTATCACCCGGGCGGCCGGCTCGGCGCGCGGCTGTCGCGGGTGGCGGCGGTGATGCATACGGGCATCGCGCTGCCGCTGGTGTCGCCCGACGCGCCGATGAACGAGGTCATCGTCGAGATGACCCGGAAGTCGCTCGGCGTCGCCATCGTGTCCGCCGGCGACGACGTCGGCGGCATCATCACCGAGGGCGACCTGCGCCGGCATGTCGACCGCCTGTGGGAGCTTCGCGCCCGCGACGTGGCGACGCCGCGGCCGATCACCGTGGCGCCCGACATGCTCGTGCACGAGGCGGTGGAACTGATGACGGCGCGCGCCGTCACCTCCCTCGTGGTCGTCGAGCCCGGGGGCCGGCTCGCGGGTCTCGTGCACATCCACGACTGCCTGCGGCTCCTGTGAAGATCGCCGTCGTCATCCCGGCGCGCTACGCATCGCAGCGGTTTCCGGGCAAGCCACTGCATCCCCTGCGCGGTCCCGACGGCGTCAAGCCCCTGGTCCACCGCACCTGGGAGTGCGCCGTCGCCGCCGTGGGCGCCGAGCGTGTCTGGGTGGCGACCGACGACGCGCGCATCGCCGAGACCGTGGGCGCCTTCGGCGGCCGCGTCCTGATGACCTCGCCCGACTGCCGCAACGGAACGGAACGCTGCGCCGAGGCGCTCGACGGCCTCGACGCGCCCGAGATCGTCGTCAACGTGCAGGGGGACGCGCCGTTGACGCCCGCCTGGTTCGTGACCGCGCTGATCGACGGGCTCGCGGCCTCGACGGCGGGGGTGGCGACGCCGGTCCTGCGCTGCGACGCCGCCACCTGGTCGCGCCTGCGGGAGGACCGGGCGGCGGGTCGCGTCGGCGCCACCACGGCGGTCTTTGCTCCGGACATGTCGGCGTTGTATTTCTCCAAGGAAGTCATCCCGTTCGTCCCCGAAGCTCGAGCCGATGACCCGCCCGTCTTCCACCATGTCGGGCTCTACGCCTACCGTCCGGACGCGCTCGGCCGCTATGCCGGATGGCCGCCGGGGCGGCTCGAGGAGATGGAGGGGCTGGAGCAGCTTCGCTTCCTCGAACACGGCGAGCGAGTGCTTTGCGTCGAGGTGGAGGCGCACGGCCGGTCGTTCTGGGAACTGAACGACCCGGTCGACGTCGCGCGCATCGAGGCGGTGCTGTGAGGGCGGTGCGCATCGGCCAGATCGAGGTGGCGAACGACCGACCCTTCGTGCTGATCGCCGGGCCCTGCCAGATCGAGACGCTGGAGCATGCCCTGATGCTCGCCGAGCGGATCGGAGCGGCGGCCGAAACTGCCGGGGTTTCGTGGATTTACAAGTCGAGCTTCGACAAGGCCAACCGCTCGTCCCTGAACACGGCGCGGGGTCCGGGGATGGCGGCGGGGCTCGAGATACTGGCCGAGGTCAAGGCGCGTTTCGGCTGCCCGGTCCTCACCGACATCCACGAGCGGGCGCAGTGCGTGCCGGCCGCGGAGGTGGTCGACGTGCTGCAGATCCCGGCGTTCCTCTGCCGGCAGACCGACCTCCTCCTCGCCGCCGGCGAGACCGGAGCCGCGGTCAACGTCAAGAAGGGGCAGTTCCTGGCGCCCTGGGACATGCGCAACGTGGCGGACAAGATCGCCGCAACCGGGAACCAGCGCATCCTGCTGACCGAGCGGGGAACATCTTTCGGTTACAACACCTTGGTCAACGACTTTCGCGCGTTGCCGCAAATGGCGGAAACGGGCTGGCCGGTGGTCATGGACGCCACCCATTCGGTGCAGCAGCCGGGCGGGCGCGGCACCTCCTCGGGCGGCGACCGGCGCTTCGTGCCGCCGCTTGCGCGGGCGGCGGTGGCGGTAGGGGTCGCGGCGGTGTTTCTGGAGGTGCATGAGGACCCCGACCGTGCACCGTCCGACGGGCCGAACATGCTCCGGATCGAGGATCTGGCGCCGCTCCTGCGGCAGCTGCGCGAGATCGAGGCGGCGGCGAAACTGACCAGTTCGAGTCAGTCTGCGACCCCGGTTTGACAAGTTCGAGTCAGTTTTCGGCCGAAACTGTACATGCCGCGCGGCGTCCGGATCAGGCGAAGCGGTAGCTCTCCAACTCGTCGTAGACCGGCCCCTCGCGGGTCAGCGTCGAGCGGTAGAGAACGACCTCTTCGGCAGTGAAGCCGGGCAGCGCCGGCAGCGGCGCGCGGGCGAGGAAGCGTGCCACCTCGGCCCCGTCGGCGCGGTCGCCGCGGAGGCGCGCGACGGTGACGTGCGGCGCGAAGCGGCGGCGGGGCAGGTCGAGCCCG
>CAYMRW010000186.1:0-5244 GCA_964392825.1 uncultured Rhodobacterales bacterium | reverse complement strand
GAGCGGCGCGGGATGGCGGTCGCGGCCGGCAAGACCTGCATGGACCGGAACGCGCCGGAGGCCCTGCGGGACACCGCGCAGTCGGCCTACGACGACAGCAAGGCGCTGATCGCCCGCTGGCACGGGCGGGGCCGCGCCGTCTACGCCGTGACGCCCCGCTTCGCCCCCACCTCGACGCGCGAGCAGCTCGCCGCGCTCGGCGCCCTCTGGGCGGAGCACCCGGAGTGCCCGATGCAGACGCACCTCGCCGAGCAGACCGACGAGGTGGCCTGGGTGTCGTCGCTCTTCCCCGAGGCGCGGAATTATCTCGACGTCTACGACCGGGCCGGGCTCCTCGGCCCCGGCGCGCTCTTCGGGCATGCGATCCACCTCGCCCCGCGCGAACGGCGGGCGCTGGCCGACCGTGGCGCCGCGGTCGTGCACTGCCCGACGTCGAACACCTTCATCGGCTCGGGGCTCTTCGACATCGGGCTGCATGCGGACGGGGTGGGCGTCGGGCTGGCCAGCGACATCGGCGGCGGCTCGTCGTTCTCGATGCTGAGGACGATGGCGGCGGCCTACGAGATCGGGCAGCTGAACCACCGTCCGATCCATCCTGCAGGCCTCTGGTGGCTTGCGACGGAGGGCTCGGCGCGGGCGCTCGGGATGCAGGACCGGATCGGCGGGATCGAGCCGGGGCGGATGGCCGACCTCGTGGTCCTCGATCTCGCCTCCACACCCGCCATCGCCCAGCGGGCCCGCCGCGCCGACGATTTCTGGGAGGCCGTGTTCCCCACGATCATGATGGGCGACGATCGCGCCGTGCGCGAGGTGCACGTGGGGGGACGCCCGGTCTCGAGGGCCTGACCGCGGCGGCCGAACGCAGGTACGGCCAGTCCGGGCGGTCCCTTGGTGTGGTGAAGGTTCGACCGGGGACGGCGCCGCTCGCCCGCGGCCGTCGCCATCGTCGCGAACCGGCAGGGGCCGATGGTGCATGCAGCATCCGATTTCCGTGCCGCGGGGCGGGCCGGGTGCGCCGCCCGCCTTATGGCGGCCGGCCGGGCAGGGTTCGATGCCCTGCCCGGCCGGCCCCGGTTCAGAACGCGGTCTGGCCCCCGGAGAGCGTGACGATCTCCCCCGTCATGTAGCTCGACTCGCCCGAGGCCAGGAACACGTAGGCGGGTGCGATCTCGGCGGGCTGACCGGGCCGGCCCATCGGCGCGCCCTCGCCGAAATGCTGGACCTTCTCGCGGGTCTGCCCGCCCGAGGGCTGCAGCGGGGTCCAGAACGGCCCCGGGGCGATGCCGTTAACACGGATGCCCTTGTCGATCGCCAACGGCGCCAGCGCCTGGATGTAGCCACGGATGGCGAACTTCGTCGTCGCGTAGTCGATGAGCCCGGGCGACGGGTCGAAGCCCTGCACCGAGGTCGTGCAGATGATCGTGGCGCCGGGCGGCATGACCTTCAGCGCCTCCTGCGTCATCCAGAACATCGCGTAGACGTTGGTGCGCATGGTCGCGTCGAACTCCGCCGAGGTCAGTTCCTCGATGCCGTCGCGGATGGTCTGCTTGGCCGCGTTCACGACGAGGATGTCGAGCCCGCCCATGACGCCAGCCGCGTCGCGCACGAGGCCCCGGGCGAAGCTCTCCTCGCTGAGGTCTCCCGGCATCAGGTGCAGCGTGCCGCCGTCCTTCTCGATCTCGCCCTTGAGGCTCTCGGCGTCCTCCGTCTCCGCGTCGAGATAGTTGATCGTCACGGTCGCGCCCTCGCGGGCGAAGGCCAGGGCCGCGGCGCGGCCGATGCCGCTGTCGCCTCCGGTCAGGAGGGCGCGGCGCCCGGTGAGCCGTCCGGTGCCGCGATAGGTGGATTCGCCGTGGTCGGGCACGGGATCCATCCGTTGGCCGAGCCCGGGCGCGTCCTGCGGCTGGTCGGGGAACGGCGGGCGGGGATAGGCGTCGCGCGGATCGCGCATGGCGAACTGGTCGGTCATGGATGCCCCTTGGTCCTTCGCTGATCTTTGGGCCGAACCGCCGGCGGACGCATCCGTTCCCGGGTCGGGTCGGATCAGCCGGCCAGGCCCGATTGCAGGAGGTCGACGACCTCCGCGTGCAGGCGGGCGTCCCCCGCCGCCAGAACACGCCCGCTGGCCGCCGCCGGGCCACCGTCCCATGCGGTGACGCGGCCGCCGGCCGCCTCGATCACCGCGATCGGCGCCGCGATGTCGTAGGCGGCGAGACCGGCCTCGATCACCAGGTCGACATGGCCGGCCGCGAGAAGCGCATAGGCGTAGCAATCGAGTCCGTAGCGCGTCAGCCGGGCGCGCGCGGCGACCGCGGCGAAGGCCCGCCGCTCCGCCTCGGTTCCAATCTCGGGAAACGTCGTCAGCAGGATCGCCTCGGCGAGCGATCGGCCGCGGCGGACCGCGAGGGGCTGGCGCCCCTGCCGCCCGTGGAGCCAGGCGGCGCCGGGGCGTCCGCAGAATCGCTCATCGACATGCGGCTGGTCGATGATCCCGAGGAACGGTCCAGCGGCGTCGGCGACGGCGATCAGCGTCCCCCAGGTCGGCGCCCCGGCGAGATATGCGCGGGTTCCGTCGATCGGATCAAGGATCCAGGTCAGGCCGGTGTCGCCCTCGGTCAGCCCCGCTTCCTCGCCCAGTATGGCGTCGCCAGGTCGCCGCGCACGCAGGCGCGTGCGCATGACGGCCTCCGCCGCGCGGTCGGCCTCCGTCACCGGGTCGAACCCGGCGCTGCTCTTGCTGGCCACCTCGAGCGTCGGGCGGCGGAACGCCTTCAGGGTTTCGGTGCGGGCGAGATCGGCCAGCTCCCCCGCGAGGCACGTAAGGGTCTCTACAAGCTCGTGATCGTCGCGCACAGCCCCGGCGATAGGACGCCGGCGCGACACGGGTCAATGGCGCGCGGTCAACAAGACGCGATCTTCAAAGGGGGCGGCGGCTTCTCCGCCAGACGCGGCACTCTCAGGCCGCGTCGCTCAGCACGCGGGCCAGTTCGAAGAGCCGGCGGCGCTGCGTCTCGGGGATGGCGTAGTAGGACCGGACAAGCTCCAACGCCTCCTTGTCAGCGAGGATGTCGCCGGGCACGTCGGTCTCGGGCGCGACGCTGTTGCTGTCGGCCAGGCCCTCGAAGAAGAAGGACACGGGCACCCCGAGGGCGGCGGAGATGTCCCACAACCGCGAGGCGCTGATGCGGTTCATCCCGGTCTCGTACTTCTGTATCTGCTGGAACTTGATACCAACGCGCTCAGCGAGCTGCTGCTGCGTCATGCCGACCATCCAGCGGCGGTGGCGGACGCGCTTGCCCACGTGAACGTCAACAGGATGTCTCATCCTCGGCTCCCTTGTTACAACTAACAGTGTATATGCCCCTAAAGGACCTCGGTTGGGCAACCTGTCCAAAAGTTAGGTTAACCTTTGTAGAACCCGCGCCAATTCCTGCGCTTACACCAGATCATTGACCGCGCGCGAACAATGCTACGGGATCGGACGGCCTGGTATTCGCGTTTTGCGAACTCGCGCATAGCGTGTTGTCACCTTGCGTTGCATTTTGCACAAAGGCATCATCTTCGCTTGCGAATCAGGCGTTTGGAACAGCTTGGTGGCGGCATCCCGGAGGCCTCGAGATGCGCGCATTCGTCGTAGAGTCGTTCGATCGCCCTCCGGTAATGCGGGAGGTCGCCGACCCCGTGCCGGGCGGAGGCGAGCTCCTCATCGAGGTCGAGGCCTGCGGGCTGAATTTCGCCGACCTCCTGATGGCGCGCGGCGAGTATCAGGAGCGTGCGGAGCCTCCCTTCGCCCTCGGCATGGAGATTGCGGGGCGCGTGGCGGCGCTCGGTCCCGGGGCAGAGGGAATCGCCGTCGGGGACAGGGTCGTCGCCTTCGCCGGCCGTGGGGGTCTCGCCGACCGCGCCGTGGTCGCGGCAGACCGGTGCGTCCCAATGCCCGAGGGCATGGACCCGGTCGATGCGGCCGCCTTCCCCATCGCCTACGGCACCAGCCACTTGGCGCTCGCCCGGCGCGCCCGGCTGCAGGCCGGCGAAACCCTGCTGGTCCTCGGCGCGGCGGGCGGCGTCGGCCTGACGGCGGTCGAGCTCGGGGACCTCATGGGTGCGCAGGTGATCGCCGCGGCCCGCGGTCGAGAGAAGCTCGCGGTGGCCGAGCGCGCCGGCGCCCGGCATCTCGTCGACACCGAGTCCGACGACTTCGTCGCTATCGTGCGCCAACTCGGCGGCGCCGACGTGGTCTACGATCCGGTGGGAGGGCCGCTCTACGACGCGGCCATGCGCACCTGCCGGCCGGAGGCGCGGTATCTCGTCATCGGGTTCGCCGGCGGCGTTCCGACGGTCCGGCCGAACCACCTGCTCGTGAAGAACGTGTCCCTCGTTGGTTTCTACTGGGGGGGCTACATGGACTTCGCCCCGGAGGCCGTTCGCGACAGCATGACGCAGCTCGCCGACTGGTATCGCCGGGGCCGCCTCGCCCCGCATGTCAGCCACGTGGTTCCGCTCGATCGGGCGGCCGAGGGGCTCGAGCTGATCCGCGCGCGCGCCTCGACCGGCAAGGTCGTCGTCACCCCTTGGGGCAGCACACCGCCGGCCTGACCATTGGTCGCAGCAAGAATCTTGAACTTCCCCCCCGGGATCCCGATATTCTCGATCGAGGGCGGCGACCGCGCGGTCGCCGCACATCTGGTTTATTCGGAGGCGACACATGGCTGAATATCAGACGATCCGGGCCGGTGCCGGTGCCCGCACGGCCCAGATCGACGAGGGTCTCAAGGCCCACATGAACAAGGTCTACGGCACCATGTCGGTCGGGATGCTGATCACAGCCCTCGCCGCGTGGGCCATTTCGGGCCTTGCCACGACGACCGACCCGACCGGGGCGCAGATCGACGCCAACACCTATCTCACGCAGTTCGGCGTGGCGCTCTATGCGTCGCCCCTGAAGTGGCTCGTGATGTTCGCGCCGCTGATCTTCGTCTTCGGCTTCTCGGCCGGCATCAATCGCATGTCGGCAGCGACCGCACAGACGGTGTTCTACGCTTTCGCCGCGGTCATGGGGGTGTCGATCTCGTCGATCTTCCTCGTATTCACCGGCTTCTCGATCGTGCAGACGTTCCTCGTGACGGCGATCGCGTTCGCCGGCCTCAGCCTCTGGGGCTACACGACCAAGCGCGACATCTCGGGCTGGGGGTCGTTCCTGATCATGGGCGTGATCGGTCTGATCGTCGCTTCGATCGTCAACAT
>CAYMRW010000185.1:0-5274 GCA_964392825.1 uncultured Rhodobacterales bacterium | reverse complement strand
TCGCCTCGAGCCCCTTCTCGTTGGTGAACCGCGCGAGGCTGATCTGCCCCATCAGCTCCGGCTCGGGCCGGTCGAGGAAGTAGGCATAGACCTCCCCCTCGGGGTTGATCGAGACCGACCGGGCGTCGTCGGGCAGGGTTATGTCGGGCACGATCGGGAACCCTTCCGACGTCACGATGACGCCGTCGGGCGAGCGCTTGAGCGCGCCGTCGCGGGTGTAGGCCGAGTTCCCGTTCGGAAGCTCGATCTCGATGTAGCCCGACCCCTCGATCGCCACGTCGAGGTCGCCGCCGGTCTCGGCAAGCGCCCCCTGCTGCAGCTGCACGGTCACCGAGGCGGGACGGACGCCGAGGCCGAGCTGCACGCCGGTCGGCAGCACCGTCCCGTCCTGGCTGTTGATCGTGCCCGGCTGCACCACTTGCTGGTAGTGCAGGTCGGCGAACTCGGCCCGCCGGGCGTTGTAGCCCGTGGTGTTCATGTTCGCGAGGTTGTTCGAGATGACCTCGACCCGCGTCTGCTGGGCGCTCATGCCCGTGGCGGCGATCTGGAGGGCGCGCATGGGAAAGGGTTCTCCTTACTGGCGTCCGAGTACGTTGATGACGGCGGTGATCCGCTCGTGCTCCCGGTCGAGGAAGCTCTGGCCCATCTCGTAGGCGCGACTGACCTCGATCATGCGGGCGATCTCGCTCACCGGGTCGACGTTGGACCCTTCGAGAAAGCCCTGCCGGATCTGGAAGCCGTCGAGCACGGGTTCGACATCGCCCGCGGCGAAGCGCGTGCCGGCCTCGTGCTGCAGGCTCTTCGGGTCGACGGGTTGCCAGACGCCGAGCTGCCCCACCGGGCGCCCGTCGGCCGAGATCGTGCCGTCCGCGGCCATCGCCACGTTCCGCGCATCGGGCGGAATGAAGACCGGCGCGCCGCCCGCATCGAGCACGAGGTGCCCCTCCTGCGTGACGAGGTCGCCCTGCTCGTTCGGGGTGAAGTTGCCCGCGCGCGTCAGCTGCTCGCCCTCGGGGGTCTCGATGAGGAAGAAGCCGGGGCCGTCGATGGCGAAATCGAACTGCCCGCTCGTCCGGTCGAGCGAACCCTGGCTCAGGTCGGCATGGCGGGTCTGGCTGCCGGCCATCGAGACGCTGGGCTGCCCGGGCCCCGCGTCGTGAACGTGCTCGGAGAACACGACGCCCTCGCGGCGGAAGCCTGCCGTCGACATGTTGGCGATGTTGTTCGCCACCGTCTGCATCTGCCGCATCAGGCCCGACTGCCGGCTGAGCGTGGTGTAGTAGCCGTTGTCCACTGCCTCAGATCCCCACGATCAGCGGGATCAGCCGGTCGGTCCAGAAGCCCACCAGCGTCTCGGTCATGAAGTTCATCGTGACCCAGAACACCGCGCCGATCGCGGCGAGCTTCGGCACGAAGGTCAGCGACATCTCCTGCACCGAGGTCAGCGCTTGGAAGAGGCCGACCGCGACGCCCGCGATCAGCGCCACAAGCAGGATCGGCGTCGAGATCAGCACCGCGATCCAGAGCCCCTGGCGGAGCGTGTCGTAGAAAACCATCTCGGTCATCAGATCGGCATCCGCAGGATTTCCTGGTACGCCTCGACGACCTTGTCGCGCACCGTCACCGCCGTCTCGATGGCGAGCTCGGTCTGCGCCAGCGCCTGCACGAGGGAATGTGCGTCGGCCTGACCGACCATCGCGGCCTTGGCCGTCGCCTCGCCTTCGGCGAGGGTCTGAGCGAAGTCGCCAGCAACCTTTTCGAATTGGCCGGCCCCCGTTCCCGTCTGCGGTTCGGTGACCGGGCGCGTCTGGGTATACTGCAGGGCGGCGAAGGCGGAGCGGACGTCCATTCTGGTCTCCATCAGCGGCGCAGCAGATCGAGCAGCGATTGCTGCATCTGCCGCGTCTGGTCGAACATTCTGAGGTTGGCCTCGTAGCTGCGCTGGGCCTCGCGGGCGTCCGCGATCTCGACCACGAGATCGACGTTCGAGCCCTGGAAGTGCCCGCTCCCGTCAGCCAGGGGATGGCCGGGATCGTAGATGCTGGCGAGCTCCGATCGGTCGAGCCGGACCCGCCCGGTCTCGACCTCGCCCGTGGGCCGGCCGAAGGCGTAGACCGACTCGAAGGGCACGGCCTTGCGCCGGTAGCCGGGGGTGTCGGCGTTGGCGATGTTCTCCGAGACGTGGCGCAGCCGTTCGGACTGTGCCTTCATGCCGGAGGCCGAGAGGCCGAGGATGCTGCCGAGCTCGCTCATCGATCGGACCTCAACGCCCGCGCCCGATGCTGGTGCGCAGGATGTCGAGCGAGGTCTTGTAGATCGATGTGGCGAGGTCGTGCTGGTGACGCACCTCGGCCGAGCGGATCATCTCGGTCTCGAGGGAGACGGTGTTGCCGTTCGGCGACGAGCCGGCGGCGACCTCGTAGAGACGCGCGCCCCCGAGCCGCTCCGCTTCGGCGAAGTGGCCCGCGCGCGTCGCACGCAGATCCGAGGAGAGGCCGTGCTGGTAGGTTTCGGCGAAGGCCACGACGTCGCGGGCGCGGTAGCCGGGCGTGTCGGCGTTGGCGACGTTCCGGGCCACGGCGCTTTGACGGGTGCTCGCATGCTGCGCCAACCCGTGCGCCATGCGCATGACTTCCAGGCTGTCGAACATGCGGGCTTCTCCTCGCTGTGATCTTGGCGGCGACGGATAGGCCCGATTCCTTTCGATAGCGTTGTCGCTTGCGCTACAATGCCCGCAAGATGAACACCGGACTTGAACAACTTAGAGCTGAGATCGAGGCGCTGCGCACGGTGCGGCCGGTGGGGCGGGTCGCATCGATCTCGAGCGGCGTCCTGCACGTCGCCGGTCTCGCCGGCGTCGCCGCGACAGGCGACCTCGTCGAGGTCCGCACCTCGCGCGGGCGCACGGTGATGGGCGAGGTCGTCACGATGACTCCGGCCGAGGTCAACGTGCTGCCGGAGGGATCGGTCGAGGGTCTGTCGATCGGCGACCGCGTCCTGCTCGTCGGGCCGGGCGACATCGCACCCGACGACGGCTGGATCGGGCGCATCGTCGATCCGTTCGGCGCCCCGCTCGACGGACGGCCGCTCCTGCGGGGCACGACGGCCCGGCCCCTGCGCGGCGAACCTCTGAACCCGACGGAGCGGCGGCCGCTGGGCCACCGGCTCGCCACCGGGCTCGCGGTCTTCGACACGCTCCTGCCGATCGTGGAGGGTCAGCGGATCGGGCTTTTCGCCGGATCGGGTGTCGGCAAGTCGACCCTGATGGGGCAGCTCGCCCGCGGGCTCGAGGCCGATGTCGTGGTGATCGCGCTCGTCGGCGAGCGCGGGCGCGAGGTGCGGGAGTTCGTGGAGCACGTGCTCGGCCCCGAAGGCATGGCCAAGTCGGTCGTGGTCGCGGCGACCTCGGATCGTTCGCCCCTCGTGCGGCGGCGGGCGCCGTGGACCGCGGCGACGGTGGCCGAGCACTTTCGGGACCGGGGCCTGCACGTGCTATTCATGGCCGACTCGATCACACGGTTCGCGGACGCACATCGCGAAGTGGCGATGGCGGCGGGCGAGGCGGGGACGTTGCGCGGCTATCCGCCCTCGACGACGCAGCTCGTGACCTCGCTGACCGAGCGGGCGGGGCCGGGGCTCGAAGGGCAGGGCGACATCACCGCGGTCCTCACGGTGCTCGTCGCCGGGTCTGACATGGAGGAGCCGGTGGCCGATATTCTGCGCGGCGTCCTCGACGGCCACGTCGTGCTCGACCGGCAGATCGCGGAGCGCGGGCGGTTTCCGGCGGTCGACGTCCTGCGTTCGGTCTCGCGCTCGCTGCCGGGGGCGGCGACCGCGGAGGAGAACGAGATCCTGCGGCTCGCGCGCCGCCGCATGGGGGCCTACGACAGCGCGGCGCTGATGATCCAGGCGGGGCTCTATACGGCAGGGAGCGACCCCGAGCTCGACGCGGCGATCGCGGCGTGGCCCCGGCTCGATGCCTTCGTCGGTCGCTCGAACACGGAGAGCGTCGAGGCGAGCTTCGAAGCGCTAGCCGCTGCCCTCAGATAGGTTCCCTCACCGGGAAACCTGACGGTCGCGGGCTGTTGCGACTCCGATGCGACGGCGCGGGTGGCGCCGTCCGGTCAGGTCAGGGCCTACTGCAGTTCGACGCCGTCGGCGAAGGCGATGAAGTGCGGGTTCGCGAACCCCTCCTTGCCGTAGGCAAGGGGGGAGAGGGTCTCCGCGTCGATGACCCGGCCGCCGGCGGCCCGCAGCACGGCATCGCCCGCCGCCGTGTCCCATTCCATGGTGCGGCCGAGGCGCGGGTAGAGGTCGGCCTCGCCGGTGGCCACGAGGCAGAACTTGAGCGAGGACCCGGCGCTGACGACGTCAGCGACGTGATACCGGGCGATGTAGGCGTCGGTCTCTGGCGTCCGGTGAGACTTCGACGCGACGACGCGGAGCGCGTCGTTGTCGGCCTCGGCGACGCCGATCTCCCGCGTCTCGCCCCTCTGGGCCACGGCGAAATCGCCCGACTCCTCGACCGCGCCGCCCTCGGGCGTGGTCATGAAGAGACGTGCCTTGGCCGGGGCGTAGACGATGCCGCGGATCGGTGTGCCGTCCTCGACGTACGCGATGTTGACGGTGAAATCGCCGCGACGGCGCACGAATTCCTTGGTGCCATCGAGCGGATCGACGATGAGGAAGGTGCGCACGTCCTGGTCATGGCTCGCCGCCTGCTCCTCCGTCACCAGGGGAACCCTGGGGAACGACGCGCGCAGACCCGCGGAAATAATAGCGTCGGCGGCGTGGTCCGCCGCCGTCACCGGGCTCTGGTCGTCCTTGGCCTCGGTCTCGAGATCGCCCGAGCGGTAGATCTCCATGATCGCGGCGCCGGCCTCGATGGCGAGGCGCCGCATCTCGTGGGCCAGACGCTGATGGTCCATCAGCCGGCGACGAGCCCGAGCTGCTCGAGCTTGAGCAGGACCTGGTGCGCGCAGTGATCGACGTCGACGCCGTTGGTGTCGAGGCGCAGCTCGGGCTCATCGGGCACGTCGTAGGGATCGGAGATGCCCGTGAACTCCTTGATCTTGCCCTCGCGCGCGAGCTTGTAGAGACCCTTCCGGTCGCGGGCCTCGCACACCTCGATCGGGGTCGCGACATGCACCTCGACGAAGGCGCCGTAGCTCTCGATCATCTCGCGCACGGTCTCCCGCGTCGCGGCGTAGGGCGCGATCGGCGCGCAGATGGCGATGCCGCCGTTCTTGGTGATCTCGGAGGCGACGTAGCCGA
>CAYMRW010000184.1:0-5301 GCA_964392825.1 uncultured Rhodobacterales bacterium | reverse complement strand
ATGAAGGACGTCACCGCCTTCGTGCTCGGCGGGCACGGCGACACGATGGTGCCGCTCGTGCGCTACTCCACCGTCGGCGGCATTCCCCTTCCCGACCTCGTGGCGATGGGGTGGACCACGCAGGAGCGGCTGGATGCCGTCGTCCAGCGTACCCGCGACGGCGGCGCCGAGATCGTCAAGCTGCTCAAGACCGGCTCGGCCTTCTATGCGCCCGCGACCTCGGCGATCGAGATGGCGGAGAGCTATCTGAAGGACCAGAAGCGCGTTCTGCCCTGCGCCGCCTGGGTCGACGGCGCCTACGGGCTCCGCGGCATGTACGTGGGCGTGCCGACCGTCATCGGCGCCGGCGGCGTCGAGCGCGTGATCGAGATCTCGCTCAACAAGGACGAGCAGGCGATGTTCACCAGTTCGGTCGACGCGGTGAAGGGACTGGTCGAGGCCTGCACCGGCATCGACGAGGCGCTGGCCTGACGCCTCGATCGTGAAGCCCGGTTCACGAGATGAGCAGATCCGGCTCGGCCTTCGGGCCGGACGGAAGGCTTAGAGCCGATCGGGCTCATGACGTGGCCGGGGGCGATCGACCGGGGGTTGGGCATACGCGTATTCGACGCGCTGTTCATCGCCGGCGTCGTCCTGACGTCGGTGCTGGCATGGCGTGGCCTGCGCATCGCCGAGCTCGGGGCCCTTCCCCTCGTGCTCCTGCTCCTTCCGTCCCGCTGGGCAAGCGTCACGCGGGTCGATGTGCTGACGATCGTCCTCGTCGGACAGCACTTTCTCCTCCTGCTCGTCAACGCCGCGGTCTTCGCGCCGCGCCCGGACGTGGTCGAGCCCACACCCGACGACGCCATCAGCCTCTGGCTCGGCGCGCTGATCGTGTTCCCGCTCCTCCTGTTGCGTGCCCGTCAGATCGCCGATGTTTCCCGGCTGTGGCGCGTTCTGGGCCCCGTCGCGCTCATCGCCTCGATCGCCTGCCTCGCCTGGGAGCATTTCGCGACCCTTGAATGCCGGCTCGCGTTCCTCTCCCGGGGGCCGCTGCTCCCGCCGCTGTGGTTCACGATACTGACGATCGCCACGTTCGCCGGGTGGGATCGCCTCACGTCCTCGGAGCGCGCCCTGCGCTACGTCCTCGTCGCCCTGACGGTCACCGCGACGGTCGGTTTCGCCGGCGCACGCACGATGCTGCTGATCCAGCTGATCTGTTTTCCGCTTCTCGGCGTCCTTCTTTCGTGGAACCGCCCATGGCGGCGATGGGCGGCGCACTCCGCCCTGATGGGGGGGGCGCTTGCGGCCGGCCTTGTTGCCGGACTGGCGTTCGATCAACGGGCCGATTGCGGCTTCGGTCAACGGCTCCTCGCGCTGTTCGACGTCGCGGAGATCCTCTTCGGGGACGCGCCTTCGCCCGAGAGTTCCCTTCTTCCGCCGCCCGCTTTGGGCGGGGAGCACGCATCGTTTCAACGCGATATCGCCCCCGCGAGTTACGCGACGGACGCGGCGTCGGCGGCTTCCGCCGAACCGGTGGTTCGCGAGGCCATGCGACGCCCGGAGATGTGGTCCGACGCGGTGGACCTCATCCGCGACAGGCCGCTTTTTGGATACGGTTTCGTCAACGAACCGCCGCTCGCCGGCCAATATCCGAACTTTCACCAGCAGTATCTCTCCTGGCTGATTTGGGGGGGGCCGCTGATGCTGCTCTCGGGCCTCCTGATGCTCGTCTCGCCTCTCCTCACGTTCGGGATCAGGGGTTCCCGGGACGCCTCGATCCTGGCCCTTGCGATCATCGCTCCCGTCCTGCTCGACGGGTTTGCCGTCACGCTCTTCCACCGGACCCTGACCGTGGCCGGCTGGGGGCTTTGCTTTGCGCTGATCTATGCGCTGGCCCGGGAGGCCCGGATGCGCCCTACCGATCGGCGATCAGGCCCGTGAAGGCGGCTTCGTAGGCCTCGACATTCCGCTCCGGCGCATACGCCGAGAGGGCCTGTTCGCGGGCAGCGACGGCGGTCCGTCGGAGGAGCGGCCGGTCCGCGGCGAGGCGCTCGAGGGTTCCGGTCCAGGCCTCCACCGTGTTCTCCGTCAGAAACCCGTTGGTACCGTCCGCGATGTAGGCATTCAGAACCGGCACGTCCGAAGCGAGGACGGGGACACCAAGGGACATCGCCTCGACCACCGTTTTGCCGAGCCCCTCGTACTCGACGCAGTGGCACAGCAAATCAGCATCCGACAGAAGATCCCAGAGCCCGTGCTGATCCATGAACGGCAGCAAGCGCACACGCTCCGTGATGCCGAGGCGCGCCACGTGGCTGGCGACGGCATCGCGCCTCCCGCCATTCCCGACCAGCGTCAGATGCAGGTTCGGAACGCGGGCAACCGCCTCGACGAGGAGGTCCTGCCGCTTCTGGTAGCTCGAGAACCGCGCCGCCATCACCGCACGGACAGGGCCGCCGTCGCGTGCCGTCCCGTCACTCGGGCGTCGACCGACCGCATCCGTCCCGATATCGGCGACGAAGGCGGACCTGAAGGTCACGTCCAACGGCAGTTCGGCGAGCTTTTCCTCCGTGAGGGCCACCAAGGTCGGCTCGATGAAGTTCACTGCATCGATCGAATTGAAGACCCGACGAAACGCCGTGATCTTCTTGGGGTCCCGCCGGCATTGCTCGTACCAGTGCAGGCCGGCCATCCGCATCACGATGCGCGTGTCCGGCTTGAAGCGGCGCGCGAGCAATGCCGCGCGCAGCAGCTCCAGTTCGTAGAACCCGTAGTAGACGTCTATGCGGCGGCGTCTGAAGATCCGCGCCATCGTCGCGGCCGTGGCCAATCTCCTGCGCCACCGGCTGCCGGCGCCGTCACGCCGCCGGGGCAGCCGCAGAAGGGCCACGCCCTCGGACGCTGCGGCATCCAGCTCGCGGGTCGCCACGTCGTCCGTCAGGTAGCAGACACGATGGCCCCGGGCCGCGAGGCTTCGGGCAAGCAGGCGGATCGACGTCTCCGCCCCGCCGTGACCGGCCCGACCGTACGGATTGCCGTTCGTGGCGAAGAGCAGGTTCACAAGGGTACCGCCGGCTGGATGGTGATGGTCCCCCCGGGCACCGCCGCGCTCCGGCCGCCCTGGGCACGCGCACCGCAGGCAGGTACGCAGCGAAACGCGAGGCTTGTCCGGAGAGGAATCAGAGGTTCAACTTCGTTGCACGGTATGCAACTAAGCCTAGCGAAACGCCGGGGGACAGAGCCAATGAACATCCACGAGTATCAGGCCAAGGCGCTGCTTCGTTCCTACGGTGCGCCGGTGTCCGACGGCCGCGTCGTCACCCGGGCGGAGGAGGCCAAGTCCGCCGCCGGCGAGATGGACGGCCCGGTCTGGGTGGTCAAGGCGCAGATCCACGCAGGCGGCCGCGGCAAGGGGTCGTTCGCCGAAACCGATGCGGGCGAGAAGGGCGGCGTCCGCATTACCCGCTCGGTGGAGGAGGCGGCCGAGGAGACGCGGCGCATGCTGGGCCGCACCCTCGTCACGCACCAGACCGGACCCTCGGGCAAGACCGTGGGGCGCGTCTACATCGAGGACGGCTCGGCCATCGCGCGCGAACTCTACCTCGCGCTCCTCGTCGACCGGCAGACTGCGCGCATCTCGTTCGTCTGCTCGACCGAGGGCGGCATGGACATCGAGGAGGTGGCGGCCTCCACCCCCGAGAAGATCCTGTCCTTCTCGGTCGACCCCGCCACCGGCTACCAGCCGTTCCACGGCCGCCGCATCGCCTTCATGCTGGGCCTCGAGGGCAAGCAGGTGAAGCAGTGCGTGGCGCTCATGGGCACGCTCTACCGCATCTTCGTCGAGCGGGACGCGGAGATGATCGAGATCAACCCCCTGATCGTGACCGAGGACGGCGACCTCGTCTGCCTCGACGCCAAGATGGGCTTCGACGGCAACGCCATGTACCGCCAGCAGGACATCGCCGGCCTTCGCGACGAGTCCGAGGAGGACCCCAAGGAGCTCGCCGCGTCGAAGTACGACCTCAACTACATCGCGCTCGACGGCGAGATCGGCTGCATGGTCAACGGCGCCGGCCTCGCCATGGCGACGATGGACATCATCAAGCTCTACGGCGCCGAGCCCGCCAACTTCCTCGACGTGGGCGGCGGCGCCACCAAGGAGAAGGTGACCGAGGCGTTCAAGATCATCACCTCGGACCCGCAGGTGAAGGGCATCCTCGTCAACATCTTCGGCGGCATCATGCGTTGCGACGTCATCGCCGAGGGCGTCGTCGCCGCGGTCAAGGAGGTCGGCCTGGAGGTGCCGCTGGTCGTCCGGCTCGAAGGCACCAACGTCGAGAAGGGCAAGGAGATCATCCAGGGCTCCGGCCTCAACGTCATCGCCGCCGACGACCTCGCCGACGCCGCCGAGAAGATCGTCAAGGCGGTGAAGGGGTGAGCGACGGTCCGTCGCAGCCGGCGAAATGTCCGGCGGACGTCTCTCACCGCGAACGGGCGGAACCCGGGGCATGAGGTACACCGAGGCCTTCAAGAAGCTGGGCTACACGCTCGACAACCACCAGACGGACTGGTCGGTGGCGAACGAAAACGGCGTTTGCATCTCGCTTTGGCAGGAGAAGCTAGTTCGGAAGTTGCCGCCGTACTTTGATACCGACGAAGCTTGGCCTGACGGGGAACCGGGAACAACCACAACAGGCTTCAAGAAAAGAACGGAACATATCAAGATTGCCTGCGAGGAGTTCGGCGGATTCGTGGATGTTGTGCTCCGGGATGGTTCCTACCAAGGGCGACACGGCAATTCAATGCCGTGGGATTGGAAGCGGCGCGGCGGGCGCTGGAAGATAACTGAATTCGACCCCTCGAACGGAATATTTCGCGCCGAGGTCGTCGTGCCGGAAAAAGAGGGACGTTGAAATGGCCGTACTCGTGGACCGCGACACCAAGGTGATCTGCCAGGGCTTCACCGGCAGCCAGGGCACCTTCCACTCCGAGCAGGCGATCGCCTACGGAACGCAGATGGTGGGGGGCGTGACCCCCGGCAAGGGCGGGCAGCACCACCTGAACCTGCCGGTCTTCAATTCCTGCCACGAGGCGGTGCACGCGACCGGCGCCAATGCCAGCGTGATCTACGTGCCGCCGCCCTTCGCCGCCGACTCGATCCTCGAGGCGATCGACGCGGGGCTCGAGCTCGTCGTCTGCATCACCGAGGGGATCCCGGTGCTCGACATGATGCGGGTCAAGCGCGCGCTCGAAGGGTCCTCGACGACGCTCGTGGGTCCGAACTGACCCGGCGTCATCACGCCCGACGCCTGCAAGATC
>CAYMRW010000183.1:0-5329 GCA_964392825.1 uncultured Rhodobacterales bacterium | reverse complement strand
GAACGACACGCCGGGCAGGAACACCCGGTCGAAGAACCCCTTGAGGATCGCGGGAAAGCCGAAGTTCCAGACGGGAAAGCACAGGATCAGCGCCTCGGCCGCGCGCAGCCGCGCGACATGACGCGACACCGGCGCGCAGTTGGCCGGGATGTCGTGATAGCCGCGCCGTTCGGCCTCCGTCAGGACCGGATCGAAGCGTTCGGCGTAGAGGTCGCAGTCGTCGACCTCCCACCCGCGTTCCATCAGCGTCCCGACCACGCGGGCGTGCAGAGCGGCACCGAAGCTCTCGCCGCAGGGGTGCGCGTAGAGGACGAGCGCGCGCACGGCCTAGGTGGCGGAGCCTGCAGGGCATGCAGGCCGCCGCCGGAGTGCCGGCCCGCCTGCGGCGAAGAAGGCCCGCGCGTCCATCACTCCGCCGCGCGCAGGCCGGGCCAGGCGTACATCCGGTCGAAGTCCCACGTCGGATTGTCCCAGGCGATCATCTTGCCGGGGTTCAGCAGGCCCTTGGGGTCCGCCTCGCGCTTGAAGGCCAACTGGCGGTCGTCGACGGTCTGCCGCCCACCCTCCTCCAGCGTATAGCGGTGCGGATTGAAGATCATGCAGCCGAGATCCTCGTGGATGCGCACGATCTCGTCCAGACGTGCCTCGGTGGTGAACCGGACGAGGCTGAGACCTGCGAAGATGCAGCGCCCGTGCTCGCGCAGGACCTCGAGGTGCTGGAGCACCTCGCCGTCGGGGAACGCCGCCCGGATCGCCGCGACCTTCGCATGGTGGTCGGGGGCCCCGTAGCGCACCTGCAGGTAGGTGATCGCGGGATCGACCTTGAGCGCGCGCAGCGTCGTGTGGTTCCAGCCGTACTCGAAGACGTGGCCGGGCGTCCGCTCCCAGTCGTCGGCGTCCGAGCGCCAGATGAGTCGCGCCTCGGGCCGGCGGCCGAGGAACGTCGCGAACCCCTCCATCGAGTGCGGCGCCACCATCAGCGCGACGAGGTGCGTGCCCGGCTCAACATGCGGGCGCACGCGCTGGAAGTAGCTGTGCGCGATCGGCGCCTCGAAGACGGTGGCGAGCTTGATCAGGATGCCGTCCTCGCAGGCCACATCGTCGGCGAAGCGCGCCGCGGGCTCGAAGGCGTCGAAGGCCACGAACAGGCCCGTCCAGTCATAGGCAGGGGCGAGCGGCATCTCGATCTCGGTGATGATGCCGTTGGTGCCGTAGGCGTGGCTTACGCGCGGCAGCTCCTCGCCGCGGAACTCGAGCACCCTCGGGCTCTCCTCCATGGTCACGACACGCAGACGGATGATGTTGCCGAGATCGCGCAGGGACCCCCAGGTGCACGAGCCGACGCCGCCCGAGCCGCCGGCGATGAAGCCGCCGATCGTGGCCGTGGCCCAGGTCGAGGAGAACATGCGGATCTCCTGGCCCGAATGTTCGCGGCAGGCGGCGTCGAGGTCCTTGAGCAGGCAGCCCGGCTCGACGACGACGCGGCCGGGATGGATCTCCTTGACCGCGGCCATGTTGCGCAGATGCATGACGCAACCCCCGGCCAGCGGCATCGCCTGCCCGTAGTTGCCGGTGCCCGCGCCGCGCGTCGTCACCGGCACATCGTGGGCGTAGCAGGCGCGCAGCACCTCGATCACCTCGGCCTCGGTCCGCGGCGTCACCACGAAGTCGGCCGTCACGTGATCGAGCCGGTCCTTCAGCACCGGCGAGTACCAGAAGAAGTCGCGGCTCTTGGCCTTCACCGAGGCCGGGTTGTCGTCGATCTCGAGATGGGCAAGCGCCGCCCTGGCGCCGGCGATGTCGGGGGTGGCCATGTCCTTCATGCGCTCTCCATCAGGTCATCGAGCTCGGCGTAGTCGGGCAGCGTCCGGTCGATGGACCGGCCCGCGCGCAGCACGATACGGTCCGATTGCGGCCGCGCGAAGAGCTCGGTCCAGCTCCGGGCCCGGAACAGCACGAGGTCTGCCGGCGCGCCCGGCGCCAGCGAGGGCGGGGCAAGGCCGCAGATTTCGGCTGGCGCCGTCGTGACGCTCCGCACCCAATCGTCGCGCGAGTGGTCGAGATGGCCGATGCGCGTCGCCTGCCGCAGCACCTCGAGCATGTCGAGATCGCCGTAGGCGTAGAACGGATCGCGCGTGTTGTCCGAGGCGAAGGCCACGGGGATGCCGCGCGCCGCCATCTCGTGCACCAGCGTGATACCGCGATGGCGCGGGGTGCGGCCCGGATGGCGGTCCTGCAGATAGAGGTTGCACATCGGCAGCGAGACGACCGCGATCCCCGCTTCGGCCACGAGGTCGAGGGTGCGATCCGCCTCGCCCGGCTCCTGCATCGACAGCGAGCAGCAATGGCCGACGACGATGGGCGCGTCGAAAGCCATCTCGCGCGCGGTCTCGGCGATCGTGCGGAGCGTCGCGGCCCCGGGGTCGAGCGTCTCGTCGACGTGGAAGTCGACGGCGAGCCCGCGGTCGGCGGCGAGGCGGAAGAACGCGCGCAGCCGGTCGCGCAGATCCGCCACCGGATAGGTCACCAGCCCGAGGACGCCGCCGTGTTCGGCGACGATGTCGGCGGTGCGCCGGTAGGCCCCGTCCATGTCCGCCCGGTCGATGCCGGCGAGGCTGACGCCCTGCAGCGCGACGCGCCCCGCCCAGGCCTCGCGCAGCTCTGCAAAGACGGGCCACGAGATCTCGTCCTGCGGCGGCAGCGAATCGAGGTGCGTGCGGATCGCGCCCGTCCCGTGCGCGTAGGCCGAGCGCAGCCCGAACTCGGCGCGGCGGCGCACGTCCCCGGCCGACCAGTTCGCCTCGCGGTCGGCGCCGACCGTGGCCAGCGCCCCGGCGAAGGTGCCGTCGGGGTTCGGCGCCCGGGGCCAGATGTGGCCCTTGTCGAGATGCGTGTGCATGTCGACGAAGGCGGGCATCAGCATGGCGCCGCCCATGTCGACACGCGGCGCGTCCCCCTCGGCGATGCAGCCTGCGACGATGGTGACGTCGCGCCGGACGAGGTCGCCGGGCTCGCCCACGAGGCAGGCCGGGACCGTCACGTCGCCGAGCGTCAGCGGCGGGTCGGGGAGGCTGCGGAAGTCGCTCACCGGTCGGACTTCATCGCGCTCTCGTGCCATTTCCGGAGCAGCATGTGGCTGAGGAACGAGAGCCCCGCGAAGATGACGACGCCCGTCCCCGCGATCAGGATCAGCGCCGCGAACATGCGTGGGATGTTCAGCCGGTAGCCCGCCTCGAGGATGCGGAAGGCGAGGCCCGAGCCGATGCCGCCGGTCCCGGCCACGTACTCCGCCACCACCGCGCCGATCAGGCTGAGGCCCCCCGCGATCCTGAGCCCGCCAAGGAAGTACGGCAGGGCGGACGGGATCTGCAGGTAGCGCAGCCGCTGCCACCGCGTCGCGCCGTAGATCGAGAAGAGGTCGTGCAGGCCGCGGTCGGCCGAGCGCAGTCCCAGCGTGGTGTTGGCGAGGATCGGGAAGAACGCCACCAGCCAGGCGCAGATAAGGAGGCCCGCGAGCCGGCTGTCGACGTAGATGAAGATCAGGGGCGCGATGGCGACGATGGGCGTCACCTGCAGGATGACGGCGTAGGGATAGAACGACATTTCCATCCAGCGCGACTGGGTGAACAGGATGGCGAGCCCGACGCCGCCTGCGACCGCCACGGCGAGCGCCATCAGCGTGATCTGCAGCGTCACGAGAAGCGCGTCGAAGAGGATCGCCCAGTCGGCGACCAGCGTCTGCGCCACCAGGCCCGGGCCCGGCAGGATGTAGTGCGGGATCTCGTTCCACGCGACGATCCGGTCCCAGGCCAGGATGGACAGCGCCATGACGAGAACGGGCAGCGTCCATTTGGCGACGCGCTCGTTGCGGCGGGCGCGGGCGCGGCGCGCCTCGTCCTCGTCGACGGCCACGGGCTCCTGCAGGCGGGCGTCGGTCAGGCTCATGCGGCCTCGCCCATCGCGGCGTGGAGCGCGTCCGAGGCGGCGCGGCAGTGTCGGGCGTACTCGGTCGAGGTGCGGAACTCCTCGGTGCGAGGATAGGGCGCCTCGACCGTCAGCTCCTCGATGACGCGGCCGGGCCGTGCTGCCATGACGACGATGCGATCCGACAGGAACACGCTCTCGAACACCGAATGGGTGACGAAGACGATGGTGGCCCCGGTCTTGGCCTTCATCTCGAGCAGGTCGTCGTTGAGGCGGAAGCGGGTGATCTCGTCGAGCGCGGCGAAGGGCTCGTCCATCAGGATCAGCCGCGGATTGGTCACCATGGCGCGGGAGATGGCCACCCGCATCTTCATGCCGCCCGAGAGTTCCCGCGGGTAGGCGCCGAGGAACTTCTCGAGCCCGACGAGGCGGAGCGCCGCCAGCACCTCGTCCCGCACCTCGTGGTACGACCGGCCGCGCAGGCGCAGCGGCAGCCAGACGTTGTCGGCGACCGTCGCCCAGGGCATCAGCGTCGGCTCCTGGAAGACCACGCCCAGATCGCCGGTGTCGTGCGCCCCGGTCCAGCCGATCCGCCCCGAGGTCGGATGCATCAGCCCCGCGATCAGCCGCAGCGCCGTCGACTTGCCGCAGCCCGAGGGGCCCAGCAGCGAGATAAAGTCCCCCTCGTCGACCTGCAGCGACATTCCGCGGAGCGCGACGACGTCGGTGCCGAACACCTTGGCGACCCGCTCCATGCGCAGGAGCGGGGCGCGCTGGCCGAGGGGCGCGATGGCGGCGGTCATCCCGAGGGCGATCAGTTCGCGGGCTTCAGGTCCATGCCGACGCCCTGGTTCACGAACTCCGTCGTGAACGCCGCCTGCCAGTCGATGCCGTCCTCGATGACGCCGGCATCCACCATCTTGCGGTAGAAGTCGCCGACCTTGTCCTCGGTCATGGCGCCGATCCCCATCTCCAGCGCGTCGCCGGAATCGACGATGCCCTCGTCCTTCATCATCTGGATGGCGAAGTCGATCTTGTCCTGGGTCATGTCGGGATTGTCGGCCATGATGAGCTCGTTGGCCGCCGAATTGTCGCCGTAGAGGTAGTTGTACCAGCCCTTGATGGACCCCTCGACGAAGCATCGCACCACCTCGGGGCGGTTCTCGATCGTGTCGGCCATCGTCTCCATCGTCGTGGCGTAGGTCGAGTAGCCGGCGTCGGCGATCAGGAAGACGCTCGGCGCCCACCCGGTCTCCTTCTCGACCGCGTAGGGCTCCGACGAGAGGTACCCCTGCATTCCCTTACCGGGGTCGGCGATGAAGGGCGCGGGATTGAAGGTGTAGGGCTCGCGCTGCTCGGCCGTGAAGCCGTGGGCGGCGATCATCCACTGGTAGTAGCTGGCGAA
>CAYMRW010000182.1:0-5343 GCA_964392825.1 uncultured Rhodobacterales bacterium | reverse complement strand
TCCAGTCCGCGGGGTACTCCTGCGTCGTCTGCGGCCCCGGCGACATCGCCCAGGCAGCATTCGCAAACGTAGTGATCCCTGCTCCCGCCGCTGGCGCGTAGTAGCGCATTTGCTTCGATAGGGAGACCCTTGCCGACCTCGATTGCGGTCTCGATCTCCGAGCATCGACAATTCGGGATGGACAGACGCCGGCGCGGAACTGTTTGGCGCGTGGATGCCCTTCGTCAGGACTGAAGATGCGCGAGGGGCGAACTGCCTCGGGCGGTTTGCCCCCCGATATCGCCCGAGTCAGGCGAAATAGAACTCTTCGATCGCTTGCTCGACGAGGGCGCCTTCGAGGATGACCGTGTCGATCGCCGCCGTGGTGTAACCTGTCGCTTTGTCGGTGTTCGGCGTCGTCAGTTCGACGACGAGATAGTCATCGCCCATCTTGCCGCCCGACTTCACGGCCATGTCGTCGGCGCCGGTCTCGCCCAGGGCGAGGAGGACGAACTCGTCGACGTTTCCGGTGTCTATGGGCGAGAAGTTCTTCATCGTGGTCCCGCCTGCGGCGTCGAGCTCGACGGCGTCGCGATCGCCACCGCCGATGACGGGCAGTTTGCCGTCGGCATCGGTGTCGGTGTCGGTGCGGTGGACCTTCGACTGATTGTCACCGACGTCGAGGACGCTTGCGGCGTTGTCGATCCGCGCGAGCGGATCGTAGGCCGCAAGCGCCTCGACTTCGGTGCCGCAGAGGATCATCGTCTTGGCGGTCATGCCGTCGTCGGCCTTCCAGTGGTGCGTCGTCACCTCGACGGTGATACTCAGGTCATCGCCGCCGACGAAGGCCATGTCCTCGGTCTCGCCCACGCCGTACTTCTCGTCGAGGGCAGCGTTGACGACCGCGGCGAGCTCGGCCCCGTCGTTCAGGAACGAGGTACTGAAAATGTCAGAGAAAGTGCACTCGCCGGTCTTCAGGTCACGGCCGCCGCCTGTGTAGGCTTTCTCGCCGCTCTTCTCGAGATCGAAGCAGAACACCTTCGCCTGGTCGGTATGGTTCTGCAGGTTGAAGCCGCCGAGGTTCGCGGTCTCGAGCGCCTGGCGCACGAAGTCGCCCTCGAAGCGCAGGATGTCGGTCGACCATGCGCCCTCGACGGTGATCTCGACGGCGCCGGTCGATTTGACCGAGAGCCCGAGTCCGCCGTCGCCGCGCTGCGCCGCCTCGACCATCGCGACGAAGTCGTCGGACACCGCGCCGTCGGCGTTGAAGAGGTCGATCAGGTTGCGGCTTTCGCCATCGCCATTGTTGGCTTCGCCCCAGTTCACCTTGCCGTCGTTGGTCCGGGCAAGCTCGTTCAGCAGATCCTTGGTGCCATCGCGGTCGGTGCCGATGAAGGCGATCGAGCCCGGTCCGTCCTCGGTGAAGACGTAGGTCTTTGCGCGGTCGCCGATGTCGATAACGCCGGACTCGGCTTGCGTCTTGCCGTCGTAGTTCACGATCTTCGTAGTCGGGTCGGTGCGGTTGCCCGTTGCTAAACTCGAAAGGTCACACCCGCGGTAAGCGGGCGAGGTACGGCAAGCAGACGCTTGTTTTCGTTAGGAAAAAGCGTCAGACCGATCCGCCGCCCTGTGTGAGCGAAGCCGCCGATCGGATTTCTAGCAAAACCGAGACAAAGGCAGAGCGGCGGAAATCCGGAATCAAGGTTAACGCCGGGCCGACGGTCGCCGCTGTTGCGCCGCCAACGGCACCGGCATTGACTGGCGGGCAGATCGAATCGCGAGGATGTCATGCCCGTCAAGAACCGGCTCGCCGAACTGCACCCGACGATCACGGCCTGGCGACGCGATTTCCATGCCAACCCGGAACTTCTGTTCGACACGCACCGGACCGCGGGACTGGTGGCCGAGCGGCTGCGCGCCTTCGGCTGCGACGAGGTCGTCGAGGGGATCGGGCGCACCGGTGTCGTCGGCGTCATCCGCGGCAAGGAGGCCGGACGGACGATCGGCCTGCGCGCCGACATGGACGCGCTGCCAATGACCGAGGCGACCGGGGCCGAGCACGCCTCGACGCGACCGGGCGCGATGCATGCCTGCGGCCACGACGGACACACCGCGATGCTGCTCGGCGCCGCGCAGTATCTTGCCGAGACGCGCAACTTCGCCGGCACCTGCGTCGTCATCTTCCAACCCGCGGAGGAGGGTGGCGGCGGCGGACGGGAGATGGTCGAGGACAACCTCATGGAGCGTTGGGGGATCGAGGAGGTGTTCGGCATGCACAACATGCCGGGCCTGCCCACGGGCAGCTTCGCGATCCGGCCGGGGCCATTCTTCGCCGCGGCGGACCTCTTCGAGATCACCGTCGAGGGCAAGGGCGGGCATGCCGCCAAGCCGCACGAGACCATCGACACGACGCTGGTCGCCAGCCACATCGTCGTGGCGCTGCAAACGGTCGCGTCGCGCAACGTCGATCCGACCAAGCAGGTGGTGGTTTCCGTGACCTCCTTCGAGACGGAGTCGAAGGCACACAACGTCATTCCGCAGACGGTGCATCTGCGCGGCACGGTGCGGACGATGGATCCGGCGGTGCAGGACCTCGCCGAGGCGAACCTGACGCGGATCGCCGAGACCACGGCGGCGGCATTCGGGGCGGCGGCCGAGGTCGCCTATACGCGGAACTACCCGGTGATGGTGAACGCCGACGAGCCTACGGCCTTCGCCGCCGACGTCGCCCGCGCCGTCTCGGGCGATTGCGCCGAGGCGCCGCTGGTGATGGGCGGCGAGGACTTTGCCTTCATGCTGAACGCGCGGCCGGGGGCCTACATCCTCGTCGGCAACGGGGCGACGGCGAACGTCCACCATCCGGCCTATGACTTCGACGACGAGGCGATCCCCGCGGGTTGTTCGTGGTGGGCCGAACTCGTGGAGCGCAGGCTGCCGGCGTCCTGACCGCGGGTGAAGCCGTTCCTCGTCGTCCAGCTCCGACCGGAGGATGCGGCGAGCGACGACGAGTTCCGCGCGATCCTGGCGAAGGGCGGCCTGTCCGAGGCCGACGCGCAGCGGGTGCGGCTCGACGCGGAGAGACTGCCCGATACGATCGACCTCGACGCATGGTCGGGCGTCATTGTCGGCGGCGGCCCGGGCTGCGTCAGCGACCCGCCGGAGACCAAGTCGCCGCTCGAGGCGCGGATCGAGCACGAGGCGATGCGGCTTGTCCGCGCCGTCGTCGCCCGCGACTTCCCGTTCCTCGGCTGCTGCTACGGGATCGGCGTTCTCGCCAATGCCCTCGGCGCCGAGGTGTCCAAGCGGCGCTGGGGCGAGCCCGTGGGCGCCGTCGACTGCATCGTGACCGAGGACGGGCGCAGAGACCCGCTCCTTGCCGGGCTGCCCGATGGTTTCCGCGCCTTCGTCGGTCACAAGGAGGCGGTGCAGGCGCTTCCCACAGGATGTGTCCACCTGCTCAGGTCCGGGCCCTGCCCGTTCCAGATGATCCGGCACGGCCGGAACGTCTACGCGACGCAGTTCCATCCCGAAGCCGATCCGGCGGTCTTCGAACTGCGCGTCCAGGTCTACCGCGGCTACGGCTACTTCCCGCCCGCGACGGCCGAGGACCTGATCGCCATGTGCCGCACCGAGGTCGTGACCGAGCCGGAACGCATCCTCGCCGCTTTCGTCTCCCGCTACGGCTGAGCGGCTTGTCGCGCCCGGTAAAGCGGGACAGACTGACGCCGGCCACGGAGGGATTGCCCATGCTTGCAGTCGCAGCTCGTCCGCTCGTGCGTGTCTTCGACCGCTACCTGCCCGATCCCTTCGTCTTCGTCCTCGTCCTGACGCTCGTGGTGTTCTTCGCCGCGATCGTGTTCGAGGGGCAGACCCCGCTCGCGGTGGTCGGCATGTGGGGCGACGGCTTTTGGGAACTGCTGTCGTTCTCGATGCAGATGCTCCTCGTCCTCGTGACGGGCTTCATGCTCGCGTCGACGGCGCCGGTGAAGCGGCTTCTCGTAAGCCTCGCCGGCCGGGCATCGACCCCCGCCGCGGCGGTCCTGCTCGTCTCGGTCGTCTCGCTCGCGGCGAGCTGGATCAACTGGGGGTTCGGCCTAGTCGTCGGCGCCCTCTTCGCCAAGGAGATGGCGCGGCAGATCCGGGTGGACTACCGCCTGCTCGTGGCCGCGGCCTACTCGGGCTTCGTCGTCTGGCACGGCGGTCTGGCGGGCTCGATCCCGCTCTCGATCTCGACCCCCGGCCACCCGTTCGAGGAGGCGATGGGGCTCATCGGCACGGGGCAGACGATCTTCTCGGTCTACAACCTCGCGATCCTCGCGGCGCTCTTCGTCATGATCCCGGTCGTTAACCGGATGATGCTGCCGGCAGAGGGCGACAGCGTCTTCGCCGACGCCCAGCGCCTGCGCGAGACCGACCTCGACGAGGGCGGGGTCGAGCGACCCGCCGACCGGATCGAGACCTGGCGGCCCCTCGGCTGGATCGTCGGCGGCGCCGGCCTCGTCTATCTTGCGGTCTACTTCGCCGGCGGCGGCGGGCTGACGCTGAACGTCGTGAACTTCCTCTTCCTGATGCTGGCGATCACGCTTCACGGCTCGCCGCGGCGACTTCTGAGGGCGCTGCAGGACGCGGTGCAGGGCGGTGCCGGCATCGTCATCCAGTTCCCGTTCTACGCCGGCATCATGGGGATCATGGTCGCGTCCGGTCTGGCGGCGTCGATCTCGAACGGCATGGTCTCTCTCGCGACCGAGACGACGCTGCCGTTCTGGACATTCCTCTCCGCCGGGGTCGTCAATTTCTTCGTGCCGTCGGGCGGGGGTCAGTGGGCGGTACAGGCGCCCGTCGTCATCCCGGCGGCCGAGGCGCTGGGCGTCGACATGGCGCGCGCCGCAATGGCGGTGGCGTGGGGCGATGCCTGGACCAACCTCGTGCAGCCGTTCTGGGCATTGCCCGTCCTCGGCATCGCGGGGCTGAAGGCCAAGGACATCATGGGCTTCTGTGTCATGCACCTGCTGCTGACGGGGATCGTGATCTCGATCGGCCTGGTCTTTCTCTGACGTCGCCGCGGTCGGCGCGGTCAGGATCAGCCGCCGGTGTGGCTCATGTGACGCGAGACCTGGCCGTCGGGGCGCTGGCGCGAGTAGTCGAAGTCGTGGCCGCGGGGCTTGCGGTCGATGGCGGCACGGATCGCCGCCTCGAGCGGGGCGTCGCCCTCGCTGGCACGGAGCGGCGCGCGTAGGTCCGCCATGTCCTCCTGCCCGAGGCACATGTAGAGCTGCCCGGTGCAGGTCAGGCGAACGCGATTGCAGCTTTCGCAGAAATTGTGGGTAAGCGGCGTGATGAAGCCGACCTTCTGCCCGGTGTCGA
>CAYMRW010000181.1:0-5380 GCA_964392825.1 uncultured Rhodobacterales bacterium | reverse complement strand
AGCGCCGCCTTGCCGCGGACGGCCTGGTCGATCAGGCTGAGGGCCGAGTAGCGCATGTCGCACCGTCGCGTTTCCAGCTCCGGACTGCACCGGAGATCGCGGTGGCGTGCAAGCGGCTTGCGCAGGGGCACGCGGCGGAGGCGGAGGATGGAGGAAGTGGCAAGGCGGGTCCGTGTGACCGGCCGGGTCCAGGGCGTCGGGTTCCGCGCCTGGACCGCGGGCGAGGCACGCCACCGCGGGCTGCGCGGCTGGGTCCGCAACGAGACCGACGGCAGCGTCTCCGCGCTCATCTGCGGCGAGGCGCGGGCCGTCGAGGACATGCTGCGGGCGCTGCGAAGTGGACCGGCCGCCGGTGATGTCGCCGAGGTCGCGGCCGAAGCGGCGGAGCCGCCCGACGTGGCGGGCTTCTCCGTCCGCTGAGCCGGGGCGTCAGAGGCCCTTGTTGCGGTAGCTCGAGGCGACCCTCTCGATCGCGACCAGATAGGCGGCGGTACGAAGATCCTCGACGTCCTTGCGGCCCCGGCGCACCTCGGACATGGCCTGGTAGGCCGAGCGCATCGTGTCGTCGAGACCCGAGCGCACGAGTTCGAGCTCGTCGGCGCCGGTCAGGTACGCCTCCTTGAAGCCCGGCGACAGTTGCCAGCCGAGCTTTTCGTCCGACGACAGCCGCTCGAGTTCGTCGACCAGGAGTTGATGGCGCGCCTCCTCGTTGCGCCGCTGCATCCGGCCGAAGCGGATGTGGGTGAGGTTCTTGACCCACTCGAAGTAGCTGACCGTGACGCCCCCCGCGTTCGCGTACATGTCGGGGATGATGGTGACGCCCTTGCCGCGGAGGATCTCGTCGGCGCCTGCGGTGACGGGTCCGTTTGCCGCCTCGATGATCAGCTGCGCCTTGATCCGCTCGGCGTTGCCCTTGTTGATGACGCCCTCGAGCGCCGCGGGCACGAGGATGTCGCACGGCATCTCCAGCACCGAGGGCCCGTCGTCGACGAACTCGGCATCCGGATAGCCCTTCACGCCGCCCGCCTCTCGGATCCAGGCGTGCAGTTTGTCGATGTCGATGCCGCCCTCGTTGGTGACGGCGCCATCGCGCTCGATCACCGCGACGACGCGGCAGCCGTCCTCCTGGCTCAGGAACTTGGCGGCGTGGTAGCCGACGTTGCCGAGACCCTGGACGATCACCGCCTTGTCGCTGAGCGTGCCCTCCATGCCGGCATCGCGCACGTCCTCGCGGTGGCGGAAGAACTCCTGCAGCGCGTACTGGACTCCGCGCCCGGTGGCCTCGACCCGACCGGCGATGCCGCCCGCGTTGAGCGGCTTGCCGGTGACGCAGGCGCGCGCGTTGATGTCGGTGGTGTTCATGCGCGCGTACTGGTCGGCCATCCAGGCCATCTCGCGCTCGCCCGTGCCCATGTCGGGGGCGGGCACGTTCTGCGCGGGGTTGATGAGATCGCGCTTGGCCAGTTCGTAGGCGAAGCGCCGGGTGATGAGCTCGAGCTCCTTCTCTTCCCAGTCGCGCGGATTGATGCGCAGTCCCCCCTTGGCGCCGCCATACGGCACCTCGGCGAGCGCGCACTTGTAGGTCATCAGCGCCGCCAACGCCTCGACCTCGTCCTGGTTGACCGAGGTCGCGTAGCGGATCCCGCCCTTGACCGGCTCCATGTGCTCGGAGTGGACGGATCGGTACCCGGTGAAGGTGTGCACCTCGCCACGGAGGCGAACGCCGAAGCGGACGGTGTAGGTCGAGTTGCAGACCCGAATCTTCTCGGCCAGGCCCGACGAAAGCTCCGTCAGCTTGACCGCGTGGTTGAACATGATGTCCACCGAATGGCGGAAACTCGGTTCGTTGTGGATCGTCGCGTCCATGTGCTGCCTCCCTGGCCATGGGACGGTACTTATCGTCGCACTATCGGCCAAGCGCCACCGACAGGCTAGACGGAACGTCTGCGGGCGGCCCTCAGGTCCCGCCGCGTGCCGCGAGGAGCGCGGTCAGAGCGTCGGCCATGATCCGTCCCTGCGCGCCCGGCGTGACCCCGCCGACGCCGATCCGGCGGCCGAACCGCCACCAGAGGCCCGGTTTCCAGGCCGCCTCGGCCGGGGCATCGAGGCGGATGAGGAACCCGTTCGACGGCTTGAACGCGAAGGCGCCCCGCTCGACGCCGGCGATCCGGGCGATCGGCGCGATGATCCGGCCATCGCCGTCGCGCAGCCCGGCCTCGCTGAGCTCGATCCGCCCCCGCGTCGCCTGCGCGAGGCGCAGCGCCAGCCAGAGGGCGGCGCCGCCGACGAGAACGAGGACCAGCGTCCAGAGGGGCGCCTGCGGTGGCCGTGCCGCCGCGAGCGCCAGACAGAGCCCGCCCAACCCTGCGGTGAAGGCAAGCGCCAGCGCCCGCCGCACCGGCGAGGGACGCAGCACGGCGATGACATCGGACGCGGCGGCCATGGGCGCGCCCTAGCTCGACGCTTCGCGCAAGTCGAGCATCGGCCTCGGGGACCGAGGCATGCCGCCCAGCCTCGACATCGCAAGGCCCCTCGGCTCTAGTCGCGCCGAGGCCAGCCGACACGCCGGGCGGGGACGGAGGAGCATGACGCGGCATACGCGGCACGGGCGGCGGGCACGGCCGGGGCGGCTCGCCCTTCTCTGCCTGCTGGCAGGCGCGGCCTGCGACTATCCCGAGCTCGCCATGGCGCCCGAGACGCCGTCGTCGCTACCGCCGCCGCTCCTGCCGATCGACCCGCTCCTCGTCGAGACGGCCGTTCCGGACGCCGAGGAAGACGCGGCTCTCGAGGCCCGGGCGGCGGCGCTGCGGCAGCGCGCGGCCGGGGTTCCCGCCGATCCGATCGAGCCCGAGACCCGCGCCGCGATGGAGGCTATCCGCGTCCGCTGAGCGTCGGATGGACCCGCCGCCGGCGGTGCGCTAAGCGCCGCCAGCGGAGAGAGGCTGGAGGCGCGGATGTCGGATCCCTTGAGGCTTGGGATAGCGGGACTCGGAACCGTCGGTTGCGGCGTCGTCCGCATCGTTCAGCGGCACGGCGACATCCTCGCCCGCCGCGCCGGGCGACCCGTCGAGATCACCGCGGTGTCGGCCAGGTCGCGCGACAAGGACCGCGGCGTGCGCCTTGCCGGCTACGCGTGGGAGGACGACCCGATCGCGCTCGCCACCCGCGACGACGTCGACGTCCTAGTCGAGGTCATCGGCGGCGAGGACGGACCCGCGCGCGCCGCCGTCGAGGCGGCGATCGGCGCCGGTCGCGACGTGGTGACGGCGAACAAGGCGATGCTGGCGCTGAACGGCCAGGCGCTGGCCGAGGCGGCCGAGGCGAACGGCGCCGTTCTGCGCTTCGAGGCGGCGGTGGCGGGCGGCATCCCGGTGGTCAAGGCGCTGACCGAGGGACTGGCGGGCAACGAGGTCGTCCGCGTCATGGGCGTGATGAACGGCACGTGCAACTACATCCTGACGCGCATGGAGGCTGCCGGCCTGACCTATGCTGAGGTGTTCGAGGAGGCGCGGGCGCTCGGCTACCTCGAGGCCGACCCGCGCCTCGACGTGGGCGGCATCGACGCCGGCCACAAGCTCGCGCTTCTCGCCTCCATCGCGTTCGGCACCCGCGTCGATTTCTCGGGCATCGCCATCGAAGGCATCGAGAACGTCACCATCGAGGACATCGGGCAGGCTGCCGACATGGGCTACCGCATCAAGCTGCTCGGCGTCGCGCAGATGACCGGCCGCGGGCTCGAGGCGCGGATGTCGCCCTGCCTCGTCCCGCGGACCAGCCCGCTTGGCCAGCTCGAGAACGCCATGAACATGGTTGTGCTCGAGGGTGACGCGGCGGGCCAGATCGTCCTGCGCGGCGCCGGTGCCGGCGAGGGCCCGACCGCGAGCGCGGTGATGTCCGACGTCCTCGACCTCGCCCGCGGCACGCGGCTCTCGACCTTCGGCCAGCCGGCGAGGTCGCTGGCCCCGGCGCGAGCGGCGGCGACGTCCTCGCCGGCGTCGTTCTACGTGCGGCTGGCGCTGCTCGACAAGCCGGGGGCCCTTGCCAAGATCGCGGCGTGCCTCGGCGATGCCGGGGTCTCGATCGACCGCATGCGACAGTACCGGCACGAGAGCGAGGTGGCGCCCGTCCTGATCGTCACGCACCGCGCCGCGCGCGCCGATCTCGATGCGGCGTTCGCGGCGATGGCGCGCACCGGGGTCCTCGCGCGCGCGCCAGTCGCCATCCGCATCGAGGATGTCTGAGCCCGGGCGAAGGCGCTTGTCCCGCGGCGGCGTTACCCGCTAGGCGTAGGGCCCGCGCGAGGAGGACCAACCCACATGACCACCACAGTCGAGTTCCACGACCGCATGCTGTCGCTCGGCCTCGCCCGCGTCAGCGAGGCGGCGGCGATGGCGTCCGCCAAGCTGATCGGCCGCGGCGACGAGAAGGCCGCCGACCAGGCCGCCGTCAACGCCATGCGCGAGCAGCTCGACCTCCTCGACATTGCGGGCGTCGTCGTCATCGGCGAGGGCGAGCGCGACGAGGCGCCGATGCTCTACATCGGCGAGGAGGTGGGCAACGGCGAGGGCCCCGCGGTCGACATCGCGCTCGACCCGCTCGAGGGGACGACGCTGACCGCGAAGGACATGCCGAACGCCATGTGCGTGATCGCGATGGCGCCGCGGGGCACCCTCCTGAACGCGCCCGACGTCTACATGGACAAGCTGGCCATCGGGCCGGGCTACCCGAAGGACGTCGTGACCCTCGACATGACCCCCGCCGAGCGCGTCGAGGCGTTGGCCGGGGCAATGGGCGGCGGCAGCGAGGACGTCACGGTCTGCGTGCTGGAGCGGCCCCGGCACGAGGACATGATCGCCGAGATCCGCCGCACCGGCGCCGCCATCCGCCTGATCACCGACGGCGACGTTGCGGGCGTCATCCATACCGCCGAGACCGATCTGACCGGCATCGACATGTACATGGGCTCGGGCGGCGCGCCCGAGGGCGTCCTCGCCGCGGCGGCGCTGAAGTGCATGGGCGGGCAGATGTACGGCCGCCTGCTCTTTCGCAACGACGACGAGCGGGCGCGCGCGCGAAGCCACGGCATAGAGGACTTCGACCGCATCTACACCCGCGACGACATGGTCACGCAGGACGTCATCTTCGCCGCCACCGGCGTCACCGACGGCTCGATCCTGCCCGGGGTCAAGCGCGAGGTCGGCTGGCTGACCACCGAGACGTTGCTGATGCGCTCGAAGACCGGATCGGTCCGGCGCGTCATCTACCGCAACCCCGCCTGACGCCCCCGAGGCAGGGGGTTGCCCTGCCTGCCGCATCATGTAGGCTCGGTCCCCGAGACCATACGCAAGATGTGGTGACATGCCGAGGGACCATACCGAGC
>CAYMRW010000180.1:0-5451 GCA_964392825.1 uncultured Rhodobacterales bacterium | reverse complement strand
GGCCATGACTGCTCCGCCTGTATCTGCCGCGACGGCGCCTCTGACGGGCGCTCTGTCAGGGGCATTATGCAGACGAATTGTGACCCGTCATCCTCAAAATCCGGATTTGGCACGAAATGTCGAAATCGATCTTGATCGGAACGCCATATTCTGCCGGCGACGCGAAATCTGGTGGCAGGAAACAAAACGACCGCCAAAAGCCCGAGCGACCCCGGCGCAGCGGCCCCGGGGTTCCGACGTCTGAGTGATGGCGGGGCCTGCTCGGCTGCCCTTCGACCGAATCTCCGTTCGGTTCGTCGATACCGTAGCGTGCTTGCAAGCCTGCGTCACGCGCCGGCGATCACCAGTTGTCGCGGAACCACCGGACGGCACGGCGGACCGAGTGCGACGAGTAGCGGTCGGGCGGCATCTCGAAGTCCCAGCATTCGTCCTGCGGATGCGTCGCGAAGAGGCAGAGCCCGACGGTCGCGGCGAAGGCCGGCCCGGCCGCCTGTTCCGGCAGACCGCGCACCCTGAGCGGCCGACCGATCCGCACCGGACGGCCGAGGATCCGCGGCGCCAGCGTGTCGAGCCCGGGGATATCGGCGCCCCCACCCGTCAGCACCACCGTTTGCGACGGCAGGCTGTCGAAGCCCGCGGCGTCGAGCGACGCCCGCACGTCCTCCAGCACCTCCTCGACCCGCGGGCGCATGACGCCGATCAGTTCCGCCCGCGTGACGGTGCGGGCGTCGAGCTCCCAGTCGCCGGTCGTGCCGCCCGTGGCGATCCGCTCGCGGTCGTCGGCGCCGCCGGCGAAGATCCCGCCGTGAAAGGTCTTCATCCGCTCCGCCGTGGCCTGTGGAACGCGCAATCCCGCGGCAATGTCGGCGGTCACGTGCTCGCCGCCGAGGCGCACGGCATCGGCGTAGATCATGTGGCGCTTGAGGAAGATCGAGAGCCCGGTGGCGCCGCCGCCGAGGTCGACGCAGGCGGCGCCCAGCTCCTGCTCGTCCTCGGTCAGCGCGGCGAGGCCCGAGGCATAGGCCGACGAGGCGATGCCCGCGAGCTCGAGGTCGCAGCGGGTGACGCAACCGACGAGGCGGCGCACGGTCTCGCGGTCGACCGTGAGGAGGTGCAGGTCGCAGGCCAGCTTGCGGCCGATCTGGTCGCGCGGGTCCCCGAGGCCGGACCGGCCGTCGAGCGCGAAGTTGACCGGCTGCGCATGCAGGACGTCGCGCTCCGGTCCGATGTCGGGTAGGTCGCAGGCGGCGAGGACGCGGGCGATGTCGCCGTCGCGGACGACCTCGTGCGGGATCTGCACGCGCCCGGTCAGGCCGTAGCTGCGCGGCCGGCCGCCCGAGACGCAGGCGATGGCATGGTCGACCCGCACGCCCGCCATCTTCTGCGCCGCCTGCACGACGGTACGGATCGCCCGCTCGGTCTCGACGGCGGCGTCGATCTCGCCGCCGCGCATCCCGCGCGAGCGCGTCGTCGCGGCGCCGATGACGCGGAAGTCGCTCTGCCCGGCCATCGCGCCCTCGCCGCTGCCGCCCCGCTCCGGACCGTCGAAGCGCAGGACGAGGCAGGCGGTCTTGAAGCTGCCGATGTCGAGGACGGCCACCACGCCGCGCTGCATCGCGGCGCGGCGGAGCGCCCGCATGCGCCGCTGGGCATCGTAGATCTGGGTCATTCGGCGTCCTCTTCGCGGGCGTCCCGCAACGTCTGGATGGCCTTCGCGCTGAGCCGCAGGGTCGGCCGCGCCGGGTTGCGCAGGTCGAGAACGCTGACGTCGCGCGACAGGAGTTCCTTGGCGCGATCGAGGGCGATGGCGTGATCGAGCGCCGCCGCGGCGCCCGACTCGGGCAGGAGGATGCGGCGCCCCCCCGCCAGCACGACGTCCCAGCGCCGGTCGCCCATGCGCACGAAACCCGCGAGCCGGTCCTCGAGCGGGGCCGCGGCCTCGGCCAGCGTCAGGACCTCGGGCACATGCCGCTCCGCCCCCTCGCCGGCGATCAGCGGCAGCTCGGGCCGGTCCTCGCGGTAGGCGACCCTGCGGATCGGATGGCCGCCGGCGTCGAGCAGCACGAGCCCGTCACCGCCCCGGTGGATCAGGGCGGGCGTCCGCTCGACCACGTCCACCTGCAGGACGCCGCCGGGACTGACGAAGAGGCGCACGCTGGCGACCGGGTCGATCCCGGCCACGATGCGGCGCAGCGCGTCGAGATCGAGGTCGAACGAGCTCGCGGGGAGCCGCAGGCGCAGGCGGTCGCGGATCTCGGCCGCGAGCGGGTCCGACGCTCCCTCGATCGCCAGGACCCGGATCGCGAACTCCGGCCGCGCCTCGATCTCGCGACGGATCTCGCCCGCACGGTCGGCGAGAGCCGATCGACGGCCCTCGTCGGCGACATGGAGGAGCGCGACGGCAGCGAGGAGGCCCAGGGGCAGGCCCCAGACGACGGCGCGGCGCGGGCCGGGACTGAGCGCCAGGCGATGCAGGCGGTAGGCAAGACGCGAAGGCGCCGGGTCGCGGCGGCGCAGGGCGCGGATCATGCCATCACCGGGACCGCGGGGCGCGTCATCGGTCGCACGAGGCATCCTCCACGATCCAGCGGCAGAGGGCGCCGAAGCTCAGGCCCTCGGCCGCCGCCTGTTCGGGGACGAGCGAGGTCGGGGTCATGCCAGGCTGCGTGTTCAGCTCCAGCACGAAGAGGCCGTCCGCGCCCCGTGCCTCGTCCCAGCGGAAGTCGGTACGGGTGACGCCGCGGCAGCCGAGCGCCCGATGCGCCGCCAGCGCCTGCCCCCGGCAGAGCCCGGCGATGCCGACCGGGATATCAGCGGGAACGACGTGGCGCGAGCCGCCGGACCGGTACTTTGCGTCGTAGTCGTACCAGCCGTCGGTCAGGATGTCGGTGACGCCAAGCGCCCGGTCGCCCATGACCGTGACGGTCAGCTCGCGCCCCGGCACGTAGCGCTCCACCATCACCTGGTCGGGGAGGCCGGGCGCCAGCGCCGGCGGTCCGTTCGCCCCCTCCCGGACGATGTAGATGCCGACCGAGGAACCCTCGGCGTTCGGCTTGATGACGTAGGGCGGCGGCATCGGATGCCGCCCGGCGACCTCGGACGTGGGCAGGAGCCGGCTGTCCGGCACGGCGAGCCCGGCGGCGGCCAGCGTCTGCTTGGCACGCGTCTTGTCCATCGCCAGCGCCGAGGCGAGGACCCCCGAATGGGTGTAGGGCAGGCGCAGCCATTCGAGTAGCCCCTGCACGCAGCCGTCCTCGCCCCAGCGGCCGTGCAGTGCGTTGAAGGCGACGTCGGGGGCCGCCTCGGCAAGACGCGCGGGCAGGTCGTCCCCCGCGTCGATCTCGGCGACGTCGAAACCCTCGGACCGGAGCGCGGACGCGCATTCCCGGCCCGATGACAGCGAGACCTCGCGCTCGGCCGAAGGGCCGCCCATCAGGACGGCGATGCGTCGGGGTGCCCTGTTCGCAGGTCCCGCCATGTCACTGCCTCACTCGCGGTCGTGCCGCCTCGCGGAACCGGTTCGCCGGCCCTCGCATCCTCCGAGCTTAGCGCGATCGCGGTGGCCTGTGCCACCCTCTCGCGCACCACCGCCCCCCGGAGGTCACGCCATCCCCGGTCCTTCTCTTCCCGGCACCGGCGGCAGCGCGGCCGGGCGTCCTCGGTCGCGCCCGGTCGACCGGGCCGCGGACGGCCGCGGCCCGCGCGGAACTCGTCATTCGCGCCGGACCCAGAACCGCGCCGCCGCCCGGTTGGTCGGCGATGCTGTCCGCTCGACGCCCGTACCCGATGCCTCGGCCGCCTTGTGAACCGGGTGAGAAGCCCCGGAAGGGGCCGCGCGCCGCCTGACCGGAAGCCACCGCATCCGGTCAGCGGTCGCTTTCGGGGCCGGCGGAGACGGATGGGACGGGGTCGCCGAGCCTCGCGACCTCCCACTCGAGCGTGATGCCCGTGGCCTCCCGCACGCGCTCGCGGACCCTCTCGCCCAGGGCCTCGAGCTCGGCGGAAGTGGCGCCTCCGGTGTTGATGAGGAAATTCGGATGCCTGGGCGACATCTGCGCGCCGCCGAGCGTGGCGCCGCGCATGCCGGCGCGGTCGATCAGGGCCCAGGCCTTGAAGTCGTGCACGTCGTCGTCGCGGCCTGTCGAGGAGTAGCCGGCCGGGTTGCGGAAGGTCGAGCCGGCGCTGCGCTCCCTCACCGGCTGCGTCGCGTCGCGCCGGGCCAACTGTTGCTCCATGCGCGCCAGAAGCTCGTCGGGGTCTCCCGTCGGCGCCTCGAACGTCGCCTCGACGACGACGCTGTCGGCGGGCAGCGCGCTCTGGCGGTAGCCAAAGCCGAGGTCCTCGGCCGGAATCTCGGCGACGGACCCGCCCCGGTCAACGACGCGGACGCTCCGCACCCGGTCGGCTACGTAGGTGCCGTAGCAGCCCGCGTTCATGCGCACGGCGCCACCGACGGAGCCGGGAATGGTCCTGAGGAACGTAAGGTCGAGCCCGGCCTCGGCTGCCGTCAGGGCGACACGGCTGTCGAGGGCGGCGGCGCCCGCCCGCACGATCGTGCCCTCGGTCGCGATCTGGGCGAAGGGTCGGCCGAGGCGCACGACGACGCCGCGGATGCCGCCGTCGCGCACGATGATGTTCGAGCCGACGCCGATCGGCAGGACTGGCACGCCGGGGTCGAGCGCGGCAAGGAACGCGGCCAGATCGTCGGCGTCGGCCGGCTGGAACAGCCAGTCCGCCGCGCCGCCGACGCGGAGCCAGGTGAGGTCGGCAAGCCGACGGCCGGCAACGAGACGCCCCCGCGCCCGCGGCAGGCCGGCAAGGTCCGTCACTCCGCCGGCTGGGTGCCGCGCGCGGCTCCCCGGCCGCCGTCGCGACGCGGTCCCCGCGGGGGCACGCTGAGGCAGAGGGCGCCGACGCCGAGGCCTGCGAACCCGGCGACCGGCCCGTGCTGCCAGGTCAGGAGGCCGAGGATCGGCGTGCCGAGCGCGATCAGGGCGATCACGGCGGCGGCGCCGAGGCGACATCGGCCGATCAGCACCGGACCGAGCGCGAGGACGACCCAGGCGACGGAGAGCGCCAGCGATACGTTCGTCATTCACGTCCCTCCCTTCGTGTTATGCTGCGGCGCGAGGACCGCGGTCGTCATCGCGCCAGCCGTTCCGGCAGGGCGTGCGCCCAGGCGCTGATCGTGCCGGCGCCAAGGCAGACGACCATGTCGCCCGCCCGCGCCTCGTCCCTGATCAGCCGTTCGAGGTCGTCCTCGCTGCCGATCGCGACCGCGCGCGGATGCCCGTGCGCGCAGAGGCCGGCCACGAGGTCGTCGCGGCTCGCCCCGGCGATGGGCTCTTCACCCGCCGCGTAGACCTCGGCGATGCCCGCGACGTCGGCGTCGTCGAAGCAGGCGCAGAAGTCGTCGAAGAGGTTCGACAGCCGGGTGTAGCGGTGCGGCTG
>CAYMRW010000179.1:0-5451 GCA_964392825.1 uncultured Rhodobacterales bacterium | reverse complement strand
ATGGACAATTACTGGTTCTCGGCCAAGGGGTTCCAGTCGCTTTCTGCAGGGTTGCCGCAACCGCTCGTCGACGCCACCGGCCTCGTCAACTGGCTGCGCGGCGTGAAGTCGCCGGCCGAGCTCGACCGGATGCGCAAGGCCGCGCGCCTCGTCGAGCGGATGCACGCCCGCATCGCCGAGAAGGTCGAGCCGGGCATCCGCAAGTGCGACCTCGTCGCCGAGATCTACGACGCGGCGCTCCGCTACGACCCGGATCTGGGCTTCGGCGGCGACTACCCCGCCATCGTGCCGCTGCTGCCGTCGGGGACCGACGCCGCCGCCCCGCACCTCACCTGGGACGATCAGCCGATGCGCGAGGGGGAGGGAACCTTCTTCGAGGTTGCCGGCTGCTTTCGCCGCTACCACTGCCCGCTGTCACGCACGATCTTTCTCGGCACGCCGCCGCAGGCGTTCCTCGATGCCGAGAAGGCGGTGCTCGAGGGGATGGAGGCCGGCCTCGAGGCGGCGCGCGCCGGCAACGTCTGCGAGGACATCGCAGGCGCCTTTTACGACGTTCTGAACCGCTGGGGCATCGTCAAGAACAACCGCACCGGCTACCCGATCGGGCTTTCCTACCCGCCGGACTGGGGCGAGCGCACCTGTTCACTGCGCCCCGGCGACCGGACCGAGCTCCGCCCCGGCATGACGTTCCACTTCATGACCGGCCTCTGGATGGAGGACTGGGGGTTCGAGATCACCGAGTCGATCGCCATCACCAACGGCGCGCCCGAGTGCCTCGCCGACGTGCCGCGCCGGCTCATCGTCAAGGACTGATCCTGATGCACCCGACCGTGCCCTTCGACGAGGACGGCAAGCACCACGGCTTCCTGCGCCTGCCCTACTCGCGGAACGACAGCGCATGGGGGTCGATCATGATCCCGATCACGGTGGTGCGGAACGGCGAGGGGCCGACGGCGCTCCTCACCGGGGCCAACCACGGCGACGAGTACGAGGGGCCGATCGCGCTGCAGTCGCTCGCCTGGGAGCTCGACCCGCGCGAGGTCACCGGCCGCGTCATCGTCGTGCCCTACATGAACTATCCGGCGTTCCGCGCCGCCACCCGGGTCTCGCCGCTCGACGGGCTGAACCTCAACCGCATCTTCCCGGGCGACCCCAAGGGGACGCCAACGCAGAAGATCGCGCACTACTTTCACGAGACGCTGGTGCACATGGCCGACGTCGTCGTCGACTTCCACTCGGGCGGCAAGACGCTCGACTTCCTCCCCTTCGCCTGCGCGCACTATCTCGACTCGCAGTTCCAGCAGGAGGCGTGCGTGGCGGCGGTCCGCGCCTTCAACGCGCCCTACACGGTAATGCTGCGCGAGATCGACGCCGTCGGCATGTACGACACCGATGTCGAGGGGCAGGGCAAGGTGCTCGTCACCACCGAGCTCGGCGGCGGCGGCACCGCGACGGCGCGCTCGGCCGCCATCGCCCGGCGCGGCGTGCGCAACGTGCTGATCCACGCCGGCATCCTCGCGGGCGAGATCGAGGAGGAGCCGTCGGCGCTCCTCGATATGCCGGACGACGATTGCTACCACTTCGCGACGTCCGAGGGGCTGGTCGAGCCCGCCGTCGATCTCGGCGGCCGCCTGCGCCGCGGCGACGCCGTCGCCCGGATCTGGCGCGCCGACCGCACGGGCCGCGAACCTGTCCGCGTCGCCGCCCAGCGCGACGGGATCCTCGTCGCGCGTCACTTTCCGGGCCTCGTACAGACGGGCGACTGTCTCGCCGTCATCGCCACCATAGCCGACGCCTGAGGGCCCGCGGGTCGACCGGCCCCGGCCGCGATCGCATCCCCCCCCGGTGTCGCGGTCCTGTCCCCGGCTGTCCCTGCCGGCACGATCGCCGCGTCGTCGCCGAGCAGCGTTCCGTCGACCTGCACGAAACATCCGCCCGCTGCCCGGGAGGCCCGGCCTCAGCGGGGACGCCGCGTGGCGGTGACGGCCGCCGGGCGTGCCGGATGCGGTGCGGATCGCGCGGCGGTGCCGCCCCCGACGAGGGGAGCGATTCCCGGGAGGCTCGCGGCGAGAAGCATGGCGCCGAAGGCGACGCTCGCGGCGACGCCGGCCCCGGCCGAGGCGCCAATCAGCGGCCAGACCGCAGCCGCCGCCCCCTCGCGGAAGCCCCAGCCGCCGATGCCGAGGGGCACGAGCATGGCGACGAGGATCACGGGCACCAGGGCCGCCGCGGTACCGAGTCCGATGTCCGTCCCCGTGGCCCATGCGCAGAAGCTGAAGGCCAGGATATTGCACGCGGCGGTGCCGAGGCTGAGCGCGGACTGCGCCCGGCGGACCTCGGGCCCGGCGAGCGCCTGCCAGGACATGCCGAGCGCATCCGTGATCCGCTGCGGCAGCCAGCGCCACAGCGACCGGCGCGCCAGCATCGCGGCGCCGAATCCCGCGAGCGCGACCGCCAGCGCCGGCAAGGTCCAGTCGGACGGCCAGCGCAGCCCGCCCGGCGCCGCGGCCGTGACCGGAATTGCCACGAGGGCGATGGCCAGAAGCGCGATCTGGCCCGCTGCCCGCTCGAGCACCACCGCCTGCGAGGCGCGGAGGAGACCCGCCGCATGGCGGGTGCGCGCCGCCCGCCCCACGTCGCCGACGACGCCGCCCGGCACCACCTGGTTGATGAGTTGGGCCATGTAGTATTCCCCGACCGCCTGCCCGAGTCCGAGGCGCAGGCCGAACTGCGCCGCCGTCAGCCGCCAGCGCACGGCGCAGAGGATCGTCTGCGCGTTGAGCGCGACCAACGCGGCGAGAAGCCAGCCGGGATCGGCCTGCCGGAGCCGGATCAGGAGGTCCTCGCCCCCGATCGCGACTGCGAGCACCGCGAGCACGCCGACGCTGGTGAGGAGGCGGAGAAGGCGTGCCGCGAGGGGCGGCACGCCGTGCAGGGGCAACAGGCGATCCATCGCCTGCCATGTCGCGCCGCAGCGGCCGGATGCAACCGGTCGCGCGCACCCGCCGGCCGATTCCCGCTCGGTTCGGCCCGCCGCTCGGGCGAATTGTGCGGCGCTGCGGCGCGAATGCCACGCCGGGTCCGGCACCGCGTGACCCGGTTACCACGTCGGGGACGCCGGAGCGCGCCGCGCCGTGCGACTACGCACTCCGCCCCGCATCCGCTCAATTTCCAGCCAACGGCTTCGAAATCCCCGCACCGGAGGTCTCCGGCCGCCACGATACGCGAGCCGCGTCGCAGGACGTCATGCTGCAGTTGCGTCACGCAAAGCAACGATCGGGGAGAGCACGATGCGACGAGGAATGACGCGGCGACGACTGATCCAGACGGTCGGCAGCCTGGGCGGCGGCGCCGCGGCCTACGCGACGATGCAGGCGATGGGCCTGATGGTGACGCCGGCGGCCGCGTATACCGGGCCGCCCGCGATGCCGGCGGGCCTCGGCCAGGGAAACAAGGTGGCGGTCCTGGGCGCCGGAATCGCCGGGCTAGTCGCAGCCTACGAGCTGTCGAAGGCCGGCTACGACGTCACCGTGCTCGAGGCGTCCGGCATCGCCGGCGGACGCAACCGCACCCTCCGCGGCGGCGACATCGTCGTCGAGGACGCAGGGACCCAGTATGTCGGTTTCGATCCGTCCCCCGGCCTCTACTTCAACGCCGGCCCGGCCCGGCTACCGTACCATCACCAGGGCATCCTGTCCTACTGCCACGAGCTCGGCGTGCCGCTCGAGCCCATCGTGAACGACAACCGCGGCGCCTACTTCCAGGACGACGAGGCGTTCGGCGGCGCGCCGATCCGGAACCGGCAGCTCGTCAACGACACCCGTGGCTTCGTCGCCGAACTCTTGTCCAAGGCGGTGAACAAGAACGCCCTCGACGAGGAGCTGACCGCGCTCGACCGCGAGACCTTCCTCGACTTTCTCTCCCGCTTCGGCGGCCTGGATGACGCCGGAAGCTACGCGGGGTCGAACCGGTCGGGATACGTCGATCCGCCGGGCTCGGGGCTTGCCGCGCCGGGCGATGCGCTGCCGCCGATCGACATGGTCGAGATGCTGAGGTCCGACTTCTGGGGCTACAAGCTCTATTTCGGCGAGGGCTTCACGCAGGCGGCGACGATGATGCAGCCCGTGGGCGGCATGGACCGGATCGTCGCGGCGCTGATGGAGCGCGTCGCTCCCCTGGTGAAGCTGAACGCCGAGGTGAAGGAGATCCGCCGGTCCGGCGACGGGGCCCGCATCGTCTATGCCGACGCGCGGGGCACCGAGCAGGTGCTCGACGCCGACTATGCCATCGTCACCATCCCGTTCAGCGTGCTCTCAGCGATCCCGAACGACTTCGCCCCCGAGGTCGATGCGGCGATCGCCGCCTGCGGCTACGTAAAGGCCGCCAAGGCCGCGTTCCAGTCGCCCCGCTTCTGGGAGCGGGACGACATGATCTACGGCGGCATTTCTTGGTCGAGCGCCGACATCACGCAGATCTGGTACCCGACCGCCGGCTTCGGCGCGCCCGAGGGCGTGCTCGTCGGCGCCTACATCTGGTCCGACGCCATCGGCGAGGCGTTCGGCGCCATGAGCTTTGCCGAGCGGCTCGAAATGGTGAAGGCGCAAGGTGCACGCATCCACCCCAAGATGCCCGACCTCGTCGGCACCGGCGTCTCGATCGCTTGGGAGAAGGTACCCCACCAGCGCGGCGGCTGGGCCTCCTGGGAGGACGCCGCCCGCGCCGACGCCTATCCCGCCGTGACCCGCCCCGACGGGCCGTTCCACTTCGCCGGCGAGCACATCAGCCATCTGACCGGCTGGCAGGAGGGATCGGTCCTGTCGGCCCACGACTGCGTCCGGGCGATCTCGGACCTCACCACCGCATCGAAGCTCTGACCCATGAGGAGTTCCATGAAGCTCAACGCCATTCTCGCAGCCGGCCTGATCGCCGGTGCTGCGAACGCCCAGGAGATCGTGCGCAATCCCATCCCCGGCAGCGACTTCCCCATCGCGCAGTCGGTCGAGGTGCCCCCGGGCGCCGAGATCCTCTACGTCTCGGGGCAGGTGCCGCCGGTCGTCGACGAGAGCGCCGAGCAGGGCTCCCGCGCCGCCTACGGCGACACCGAGACGCAGACCATGGGCGTGCTCGAGCGGATCGCGGCCGCGCTCGAGAACGCCGGCTGGTCGATGGACGACGTCGTCAAGATGCAGGTCTTCCTCACCGGCGACCCCGAGATGGACGGCGCGATGGATTTCGAGGGCTTCATGCGCGGCTACACCCAGTTCTTCAGCGCCGAGCGGGGCAACCTGCCGGCACGCTCGGCGATGCAGATCGCGGGGCTCGTCGTTCCGGGGTGGCTCGTCGAGATCGAGGTGATGGCCGCCCGGATGCCCGAAGAGCCGTCCTGACCCGCGCGGACGGGCGTGCCGCGACGCCGGCGTGCCCGCCGCACCGCGGGACGCGGGGCGCCGC
>CAYMRW010000178.1:0-5464 GCA_964392825.1 uncultured Rhodobacterales bacterium | reverse complement strand
CGACCAATTGATTAACAGTCAACTGCTCTACCGCTGAGCTACGCCGGAACGCCGGGCGCGGCTATAGCAAGGGGTCGGGAGGGCGTCCACCCATTTCGCTCGGCGAAGCCGCGCGGTAGGTCGCGGCCGTGCCGAGGGTCGGAGCCGCCGTCGCACGGCCCTCTTCGACGAGCGCGATCAGGTGCGCAAGCACGTTTCGCGCCGCCGCCGGCCAGAGGTTCGCAGGGACGTCGGCGTAGAGGCGGCGAACGAGTGTGTCGACTGTCGCGGGGCCCTCGCCAAGCGCCGCGACGATCTGAACCTCGCGGTCTCGGCGATGTGCGACGAGCCAGTCGAGACGCTCCTCCGGGTTCGCGAGGACGTCGCCGTGGCCGGGAAGAAAGGCGCGGGCGCCGAGCGCGCGGAGCCGCGCCGACGACGCGAGGAACTGCCGCAGGTCGCCGTCCGGCGGCGAGATCAGCGTGCTGGTCCATCCGAGGACGTGATCCCCGGTGATCGCGACGTCGCCCGTGACGAAGGCGAGGTGCCCCGCCGAATGGCCGGGGATGTGCATGACCCCGAGCCGCCACCCGGGACCTACGATCAGGTCGCCCTCGTCGACGGTGCGGTCCGGCGCGAAGGCGCGATCGAGCCCCTCTCCGCCCGCGATCTCCTCGCGGCCGGCCAGACGGCGCATCAAGCCGGACCGGCCGGCGTCCCACCGGCCGAACCCGACGACCGGGGCCCCCACGATGTCGGCGAGGCGCCGCGCCAGGGCCGAATGGTCGAGATGCGCATGCGTGACGAGGACATGGCTGACGGTCTCGCCCCTGAGCGCGTCTCGCCATGCGGCGAGGTGCGCGTCGTCGTCGGGCCCCGGATCGACGACCGCGACCGTGCCTCTCCCGACGATGTAGCCGTTGGTCCCGTCACCCGTCATCGGTGACGGGTTCCCCGCGACGAGGCGCCGGATCCCGGGCACAGGCTCGGTCAGCAATTCCGTTTCCCAGCCGCACCCGCGGGGACTAGACCTTCGGCATGGATGCCGGCTTCGCCAAACGACTGGCCCCGCGGTCGCTCTATGCGCGTGCCGCCCTGATCCTGCTCGTGCCGATCCTCACGATCCAGATCGTCGTCACGATCGTGTTCATCCAACGGCTCTACGAGGACGTGACCGAGCAGATGACCGGCAACGCCCTCTACGACCTCGAGTATGTGCTCGAAGCCGTCGCGGCGGCCGGGAACCGGCGTGAGGCCGCCCGCGCGCTCGCCGCACTGGCGCCGCCCTTCGACTTCGACACGACGATGCCGGACTCTCCGCCCGCCGGCGACACGCGGGTGTGGTACGACCTGTCCGGCCGCGCCGTGATCGATACGCTGCGATCCGAGCTCGAAGGGGTGATCGCGGTCGACCTCGCAAGCTCGCTGCGGCGCGTGGGACTGACCGTCGCGACGGAACACGGGCCCGTCGCGCTCGACTTCTCGCGGCGGCGGGTCTCGGCGTCGAACCCGCATCAGCTTCTCGTCCTGATGGCGCTGACAAGCATCCTGATGACGATCATCGCCTTCGTCTATCTGCGCAACCAGTTGCGCCCGGTGAAACGCCTGGCGGAAGCGGCAGAGGCGTTCGGGCGGGGCCACGTCGTCGAGTTTCGACCCGCGGGGGCCACCGAGATGCGCGCGGCAGGCGCCGCTTTCCTCGACATGCGCATGCGCATCGAACGCATGATCGAACAGCGGACGCTGATGCTGTCGGGCGTCAGCCACGATCTTCGGACCCCACTGACGCGTCTTCGGCTCGCCCTGACGCTGCAGGACGAGAACGAGGCCACCGTGGCGATGCAACGCGACATCAAGGACATGGAGGAGCTCCTCGCCACGTTCCTGGATTTCGCCCGCGGGGACGCGATGGACGAGCGCGCCGACGTCGATCCCGCGCGTCTTCTCGGGGAGGTCCGGGATCGGTGGCGCGCCTCGGGCAACGATGTCGACGTGATCGCGGACGGTCCGCTGCCCTGCATCACTGCGAGTCCGGGGGCGCTTGCCCGTGCACTCGAGAATCTCGTCGCCAATGCGGTCCGCTACGGATCGCGTGCGCGCCTGAGCGCTGCCGTGGGGCCGCGATCTATCCGCCTCAGCGTGGAGGATGACGGGCCGGGGATACCGGCCGGCGACCGTGCGGAGGCGATGAAGCCCTTCGCGCGGCTCGACAGCGCCCGCAACCAGGACCGCGGGCCGGGCGTCGGACTGGGGCTTGCGATCGCGCACGACATCGCGCGGCGGCACGGGGGCCGGCTCAGCCTGTCGGACAGCGCCGCCCTCGGCGGGCTCAAGGCCGAGATCGTCCTGCCGAAGTAGCGTCAGGAACGATCGGCATGCCGCTTCGTTGTAGGCCGGAAGGACAGACAGGAGGCCGAAATCATGGCTATGAATTCGCTTCGCGACGTGTATCTCGACCAGCTTCAGGACCTCTATAGTGCCTGCAAGCAGTCCCACGGCGCGACCAAGAAGCTCCACGAGGCCGCTTCGAACGATGAACTCAGATCCGCGCTTCAGGCAGGCTACGAGGGCATCGAGACCGGCATGAACGACATCGAACGACTGTGTCAGTCGCATGACGTCGATCCGAACGGCGAGCACTGCAAGGGCATGGAAGGGTTGGTTGCCGAGGTGCGCGCGCACGCGCTCGAGGAGGAGTTCGGCGACGACGACACGCGGGACGCGATGATCATCACGCAGTACCAGCGCATGGCACACTATGCCATCGCGGGCTACGGCTGCCTCGTGGCCTTCGCCAAGCGCCTCGGTCTCGAGGACGAGGCGACCGTGCTCGAGCGGTGCCTCGACTCGACCTACGACGGCGACCGACGGATGACCGACCTCGCGACGGGCGGCATCAACGCCGACGCGGCAGCCTGACGTCAGACCTCGGGGGATCTGTGGAGCGCCGCGGCCGCATGGTTCGCGGCGCTTTCCTTTTGCCGGTCTTGCGGCCGAGGCCCCATCGCAGGCACATGCCCGAGCGGAGACTTGAGGCAGGCGAGGCGGAATGCTCGACGAAACCCACGATCCCGACCGGCGGAGTTGGGTCGACGAGGCCAACGACCGGACCTCCGACTTCCCGATCCAGAACCTCCCTTACGGAGCCTTTTCCACGACGGGCACGGATGTTCGTATCGGTGTGGCCGTCGGCGGACACATCCTCGACCTGACGGCGCTCGAACATGCAGGGGATCTGCGGCCCGGAGGGCAGGAGTGCGTGTTTCGGTCCGGGGTGCTGAACCCCTTCATGGCGCTGCCCGCTTCTGCCTGGACCGCGACGCGCGGCGCGATTGCCGACCTCCTCGATGTGCGCACGACGCGGACGGAGCGTGCCAGGACGAGGGATTCCCTCGTTCCGATGTCTTCGGCGCGTCTCCATATGCCGTTCCGGGTCCAGGGCTTCACCGATTTCTACGCCTCCATCGAGCATGCCACGAATGTGGGCCGGATGTTCCGCGGGGAGGAGAACGCCCTGCCGCCGAACTGGCTGCACATGCCCATCGGCTACAACGGTCGCGCCTCGACCGTGGTGGTTTCGGGAACGCCCATCCAGCGTCCCCTGGGACAGACGCGACGCCCCGGCGACGATGCCCCGCGGTTCGGTCCCTCGCGGCGGCTCGACTTCGAACTGGAGCTTGGCGCCGTCGTCGGGGGATCGAGCGGCATGGGACGGCCTCTCCGCGTGGAGGAGGCCTACGCGATGATCTTCGGCTACGTCCTCCTGAACGACTGGTCGGCGCGCGACATCCAGGCGTGGGAGTATCAGCCGCTCGGACCCTTTCAGTCGAAGGCCTTTGGCACGACCATCAGTCCTTGGGTCGTCACCCGGGACGCGCTGGCGCCGTTCCGGGTAGATACGCCCGCACGACGGGTCGATCTTCTTCCGTATCTCCGCGAGAACGCGCCGAACAGCTTCGACATCGAGTTGCGGGTCGGTCTGGCCCCCGCGGGACACACGACGACGACCGTCTGCCGCACGAACTTCCGGTCCATGTACTACTCGCCGTCGCAGCAATTGGCGCACCATGCCGTCGGCGGCTGCGCCATGCAGACCGGCGACCTCCTGGGGTCGGGAACGATATCGGGCGCCGCGCCGGATGCGCTGGGCTGCCTCCTCGAACTGACCCGGAACGGCGAGAGACCGATCGACCTCGACGGGGTGACCCGGGCGTTCCTCGAGGACGGCGATCGGGTCGAGATGTCCGGATGGTGCGACGGCGCCTATCGATTGGGCTTCGGTCCCTGCATCGGAACGGTCGAGCCCGCGCCGGACTGGAATCCCTGAGCCGTCCGGTCGCCGCACGGCGGCAGCCGAACGCCTTTCGAGCTCACGCCATAAGGGATCGACGCCGTGATGCCGACGGCAGCACGTTCAGGGGAAGGTCGCGTTCAACGCCAATTCGACCATGTCGCCGAAACTGCGTTCTCGGTCGGCCGCCGGAAGGGCCTCGCCCGTCGCGAGGTGATCGCTCACCGTGAGGATCGCCAATGCCCGGCGCCGATGACGTGCGGCGAGGGTGTAGAGTTCGGCCGCCTCCATCTCGACGGCGAGGATGCCGTGACGGACCATGATCTCGTTCAGGTCCGGCCGCTCGTCGTAGAAAACGTCGGAGGAGTAGATGCCGCCGACATGCACGTCGAGCGCCCGCGTCTCCGCGGCGTTCCACGCCGCCCGGAGCAGACCGAAGTCGGCGCACGGGGCGAACTGCAATTCGCGCAGGATCCCGCGGGAGGGGGTCGAGAGGCTCGTGGCGGCCATGGCGAGAACCACGCTGCGGAGCGCGACATGCTCCTGCATCGCGCCGCACGACCCGATCCGGATCAGGGTCTGGACGTCGTGATCGCGGATCAGCTCGTTCGCGTAGATCGACAGCGACGGCATGCCCATTCCCGTGCCGTGGATCGTGACGCGGTGTCCGTTCCAGGCGCCGGTGTAGGCGAGCATCCCGCGGATCTCGTTGACGAGTTCCGGTGCCTCGAGAAACGTCTCCGCGGCCCACCGGGCGCGGTAGGGATCGCCCGGCAGAAGGACGGTCTCGGCGATCTGCCCGGGCGTGGCGCCGATATGGATGGCCATGGCGCCTCCCTGCATGCGTCTGGCCGGCATATCGGCATCGCCGGGACGCCGCCAGTCGTTGGGTACAGGGTCGTCGGGCTCTCAGCCTGCGGCGACGGAAGGCCGATCGGCGAGCGTGACGATGTCGGCCATGATCCGGTTCAGCTCGAAGTCCTTGGGCGTGTAGACGCGGGCGACGCCCAGGGCCTGAAGACGTTCGGCGTCCGCGTCCGGAATGATGCCGCCGACGACGACGGGGACGTGGCCGAGGCCTGAATCGCGCAGTCGGCCGAGCGTCTCCTCGACGAGCGGCAGATGGCTTCCGGAGAGGATCGAGAGCCCCAGCACGTGCGCACCGTCGCGTGCGGCGTCCACGATCTCGGCCGG
>CAYMRW010000177.1:0-5471 GCA_964392825.1 uncultured Rhodobacterales bacterium | reverse complement strand
ATCTACGTCACCCACGACCAGATCGAGGCGATGACGCTCGCCGACCGTGTGGTGGTGATGAAGCAGGGAATCGTCCAGCAGGTCGGCACGCCCACGGACATCTACGACAACCCGGCCAACACCTTCGTCGCGGGCTTCATCGGCTCGCCGGCGATGAACCTCGTCGACGGCGAGATCGCGGGCGGAACATTCCGCGGCAAGAACGTCGAGATCCCGGGGATCGGGGCGCCCGACGGCCGGGTCACGCTCGGCTTCCGGGCCGAGGACGCGGCACTCGCCGACGACCGGGGCGAAATCAACGCACGGCTCTACACGCAGGAGCTTCTCGGCGACGCCACCATGCTGACCGTCAAGGCCGGGCCCGAGCTCGTCTCGGTCAAGGCGCCCAAGGACTTCCGGGCCGAGATCGGCGATCCCGTCGCCTTCTCGGTACCCGCCCCGATCTGCCACCTCTTCGATGCGGAGAGCGGCAAGCGGCTGCACGCAGCCGAAGCCGAAGCCGAAGCCGGAACGCGCGGCCGCGCCGACGCGGCGATGCAACAGGGAGAAACGACATGATGCTCAGGACCTTGGGACTGGCCGGCGCGGCCGCCCTCGCCACGGGGACGGCCTTCGCCGAGTGCAGCTATGAGAACCAAACCCCGATCAAGATGCTGTCGGCGGGGTTCGAGGCCTGGAAGGCCGTCGCCGACGCGATGGCCGAGTGCGGCAACTTCGAGGCCGAGCTCGACCAGGAGTTCCGCACCAAGCAACCTGCGGCCTTTGCGGCGCAGCCGTCGCTCTACCATCTCGGCGGCGTCTCGAACGGCACCATCACGCCGCTCATCAACGAGGGCACGATCCGGCCTCTCGACGACCTCGTGGCCGAGTACGGGCAGGACCTGCAGCCGAACCAGCTCATCCGCATCGACGGTCAGGTCATGGCCATCGCGATGATGGTGAACACCCAGCACCTCATGTACCGCGAGGACATCCTGGACGAGCTCGGGATCGAGGTCCCCGAAACCTGGGACGAGGTCCTGGCCGCGGCCGAGCAGATCGGGGAGGCGGGCGTCGTCGACTATCCGCTCGGCGCGACGATGGCGTCGGGCTGGAACATCGCGCAGGATTTCGTGAACCTGTTCTACGGCTTCGGCGGCAGCTTCTACGACGAGGAGAACCGCCCGACGATCGCCAACGAGGCCGGCATCAACGCCCTGAACGTGATGCAGCGCATGACCGGGTACATGGACCCCGAGTACATGGTCTCGGATTCGACCTACGTGCAGCAACAGTTCCAGCAGGACCAGATCGCGCTTGCGAACTTCTGGGCGAGCCGGGCCGGCGCCATGGACGAAGAGGCCGAAAGCTCGGTGGTGAGCCTGGTCGAGACCGCGATGGCGCCGCGTGCGGTTCCGGACGGTCCGCCGGCGACGACGATATGGTGGGACGGCATCGTCATCGCCAAGAACATCCCCGACGAGGAGGCCGAGGCCGCCTTCCGCCTCGTGCTCGAGGGGCTCGACGCCGAGATGGTCGAGGCAAACGCTGAGGCCGCGATCTGGCTGATCCCGGGGTTCGAGCCGCCCCGCCTGGCCAAGGGCGCGATCGAGACGCTCACGGCCGATCCGGCACCGCGGCCCTACCCCACCACATCGGCCATGGGTCTGATGCACACGGCGCTCGGGAACGGCATCCCCGACTTCCTGACGGGGGCCAAGGACGCCGAGACGACGCTCGCCGATATCGAGGAGGCCTACCTCACATCGGCGCGCGAGGCCGGGCTGATCGACGGCTGAACCGGTGACCGGGGGTCGGCTCGGCACGGCCCCCGCCCTTCCTTGAGGCGGAACGCGGATGAAGTTCAGAACCTTCGCATTCTTCGTCGGGCCCTCGCTCCTGATGATGCTGGTCTTCATCGCGGCGCCGCTGGTCAGCGTCCTGGTGCAGAGCTTCTACGTGACCCAGCCGATCTTCGAGCGCGTCGAGGTGGAGTCCTGCACGCCCGGCTTTCCGGACCCGGTCTGCACGACGCGGGTCAGGACGCAGCCGATTATCGACGAGGACGGACAGGTCGAGACCGAGACCGAGTTCGTCGGCCTGCAGAGCTACCGCAACGTGCTGCAACTCGACCGGGCCGGCGCAGCGCTCGCCAACGGGTCGTGGTCGCAGCTCGTCACCATCGACTTCTGGAAGGCCCTGCGCTTCACGCTGACCTTCACCCTCATCACGCTGCCGCTCGTCATCATCGTCGGGCTCGGCATCGCGCTCGCCGTCAACAACGCCGTCAAGTCGATCCGCGGCCCGGTGATCTTCGTCTCGCTCTTGCCGTTCATCATCACGCCGATCATCGGGGGCCTCTCGATACGCTGGCTGTTCTACGGCGACGGCATCCTCACCACGCTCCTCGAGCGTTGGCTGGCCACCGACATCTCCGTCGCCGCCAACGCCGCCGCGATCGAGATGCTGATGATGTTCTTTCGCGTATGGCACGTGGCACCGTTCGCGTTCGTCATCTTCTACGCCGGCCTGCAGACGGTGAACCAGGACACGCTTGAGTCGGCGATCATCGACGGCGCCTCGCGCTGGCAGCGGCTGATCTACGTCGTTGTACCGCACCTGATGCCGCTCATCATCTTCGTCGCGCTCATCCACCTGATGGACTGCTACCGGGTGTTCGAGGAGATCGTCGCCTTCTCCAGCCAGAGCCACGTCATCTCGCTGCAGTGGCTGACCTACGACTTTCTGACGCCCGACGACTCGGGCAACCGCTCGATCAGCCGTGCCTCGGCTACGGCCATGCTGACGATGATCGGCATCGTCATCCTGCTGATCCTCCCGCTTCGCCGGACCTGGCGCGACCACAAGGGGACGACCTGATGGCCAGTTCCAGGGCTCTGCGGCAACCTTTGGCGTTGCGCGTCGGCTCGGCGGCGTTCCTTGCCTTCTGGTGCGTCCTCGCCGCGTTCCCCATCTTCTGGATCGCGGTGATGAGCTTCAAGTCGCCGGTCGATGCCTTCGCCGCGAACCCGCTTGCGGTCATCCTCGGGCCGCGCACGCGTGCCGACGGCAACGGTCTGTCGATCATCGACATCGCCGTCGGCCTCGCCGTCCTCGTCTACGCCCTCCGCTTCGCCTTCACCTGGCTGCCGAGGATGGTGGCCGCGCTCACCCGCCCGAGCCTCATCGTGCTCGGCTGGGTCATCGGCGCCCTCGGCTACGCCGTCGTCTTCATCATCGCCTTCTTCGTGATCCTGCCCTGGATCCTGACCGGGCTGAACGCCATCGCCGGCCCCCTCGGGGAGCCGATCCTGGGGCTCACCACCGAGCACTACCGGGCGGTCTGGGTGGACAACCAGTTCTACCGCAACTTCATCAACTCGCTGATCGTGACCGCGGGCGTGGTCAGCATCTCGCTCTTCGTCGGCACGCTCGCGGGCTACGCGCTGGCGCGGTCGGGCGGCAATCTGGCCTTCTGGCTGCTGATCGCGGCGCTGATCTTCCGGGCGCTGCCGCACTCGGTGCTGGTCGCGGGCTACCTGCCCGTGTTCATCACCTCGTCGGAGTGGCTGGAGCCCGTCCTCGGCGATGCGGCGCCGACGCTCTACGGCAAGCCCTACGCCGTGATCGCGGTGCTGGTCGCGATCAATCAGCCGTTCACCATCTGGATGCTGCGGTCGTTCTTCCAAAGCATCCCGGCAGAGCTCGACGAGGCGGCGCGGGTCGACGGCTGCTCGCACTTCCAGGCGTTCCGGCAGGTGATCATGCCGGTGATGTGGCCGGGGGTCATCACGACCGGGCTCTTCAGCTTCCTGCTCGCCTACAACGATTTCCTGGTGACGTCGCTGCTGCTCGACGCGCAGAACCAGACCATGGTCCCGGCGATCGCCAGCTACTTCAACCGAGAGACGACGACGACCGACCAGGTGGAGGCGATCGCGGCGGCGGTGTCGATCACGGCGCCCCTCTTCCTCCTCGTCATGGTGTTCCAGCGGCAGATCGTGTCGGGCCTGACCGCCGGCGCGGTCAAGGGATGAGGGGGGCGGCCCCTTGCCGGGCCCCGCCGGGGCCGCGCCTGCGGGGCCGGTCGGCGCGCCGCGCCTCCGTCTTCGTCCCGGCGGCGGTCCGGGACCTGGCGTCGCCGAGTCTGCCGGGGAGCCGGGTCAGGGGCATGTCCCCCCCGAGCGCACGTGGCCAGGCGTGGAGCGGCGGTTCTTCGCCGCCTCGAGCGGTTGGTGCCGCATGGATCGACCCGGAGACGAAGCGTGGGAGGCGCATGTGAAGGGGGCGCGGCCGAACCAGGCGGCGCTGAGCCGCGACGCCGATCTTTCCCGCACCGAGGCGACCCGCGCCGTGATCGAGGCCATGGTCGACGGGCTCAACGACCACCGCATCGACGACATCGGCGCGTTCTTCGCAGGCGACTTCGTCTGGCACGGCAACTTCGGGTGCGGCACCAAGCGCGGCCTCGCCGAGTTCCAGCAGAACTGGCAGCGCCCGTTCCAGGCCGCATTCTCGGACAAGGTCTGCATCGACGAGGCGCGCCTTTTCATGGGCGAATGGGCCGGCGCCTTCGGCCGGCAGGAGGCGACCCATTCGGGGCCCTTCATGGGGGTCGAGCCGACGGGGCGGCGCGTCGAGATCCGATACATGGACTTCTGGCGCGTCGCCGATGGCCGCATCGCCGACAACTGGGTGATGGTCGATTTCCCGGGCGTGCTGGCGCAGCTCGGGCACGACGTGTTCGCGGGCGAGGGGTGGGAGGCCTTCGACCGCGGCGAGCGGGTCCCTCCCAGGCCGGAGCCCGGGGAGGTCCCATGACCGTCGAGTACCTCAAGCGCGGCAAGTCCGACGCCGAGCGCGGCGCGGACGACGCCCGGACCCGCAGGACCGTCGAGGAGACGCTGGCCGACATCGAGATGCGCGGCGACGCCGCCGTCCGCGAGCTGTCAGTGAAGTTCGACGGCTACGACCCGCCGGCGTTCCGCCTCGCGCCGGACGAGATCGAGGCGCTGATCGCCCGGCTCTCGGACCAGGAGCTCGCCGACATCCGCTTCGCCCAGGCCCAGGTGCGCGCCTTCGCCGAGGCGCAGCGTGCGTCGATGACCGACATCGAGGTCGAGACGCTGCCGGGCGTGATCCTTGGGCACCGCAACATCCCGGTGCAGTCGGTCGGCTGCTACGTGCCGGGCGGCAAGTTCCCCATGGTGGCCTCGGCGCACATGTCGGTCGCGACCGCCTCCGTCGCCGGCGTGCCCCGCATCGTCGCCGCGACGCCGCCCTTCAGGGGCGAGCCCAACCCCGGGGTCATCGCCGCAATGCACCTCGGCGGCGCGCACGAGATCTACGTACTCGGCGGCATTCAGGCGGTGGGCGCGATGGCCCTTGGCACCGAGACGATCGATCCGGTGCACATGCTGGTCGGCCCCGGCAACGCCTTCGTGGCCGAAGCCAAGCGCCAGCTCTACGGCCGCGTCGGCATCGACCTCTTC
>CAYMRW010000176.1:0-5496 GCA_964392825.1 uncultured Rhodobacterales bacterium | reverse complement strand
GCGCTTCGATCCGACGCTCGCCGCCGCCGAGCCGCGCCTCGGCGCGCCGCGCCTCCAGCTTCTCGGTGATATCCTTCATGCACCCGCCTCCGTCGCCGTTCGGACCCACGGTCTAAAGGCAAGTCGCCGGTGCCGGAAGCGCAATCGGCGGGGGTCGTGGACGGGGGTGCCGCCGAGGTATAGGTGGGCCCGCATGACCATGCGCGCCGACGTCCGTTTCCTCGACCGGGCGACACCCCCACACATCGCCACCTTGATCCTGATGGTCGGGGCCTCGGCGCTGGCGATGAACGTGTTCCTGCCGTCGCTGCCCAACATGGCGCAGCACTTCGCGACCGACTACCGCGTCATGCAGCTCTCGGTGGCGCTCTACCTCGGCGTCAGCGGCGCCCTGCAGCTGGTCATCGGCCCGCTGTCGGACCGGTTCGGGCGGCGCCCGGTGTTGCTCGGCGGCTTCGGCCTCTACCTCGTGGCGACGCTCGGGTGCATCTATGCGCCGACGGCCGAGGCGTTCCTGGCCTTCCGCATGGCCCAGGCGACGATCGTCGTCGGCATGGTCCTTTCGCGCGCGATCGTGCGCGACATGGTCCCGCAGGACGAGGCCGCGTCGATGATCGGCTGGGTGACCATGGGCATGGCGATCGTGCCCATGCTCGGCCCCGCGGTCGGCGGCGTTCTCGACGAGGCCTTCGGATGGCAGGCGAACTTCTGGCTGCAGATCGGCGTCGGCCTTGGCGTGATCTGGCTGATCTGGTCCGACGTGGGCGAGACCGGAGCCATCGGCGCGGGGTCCTTCCGCTCGCAGTTCCACGACCTGCCCGAGCTGGTCCGGTCCCGCCGGTTCTGGGGCTACGCGCTCGCCGCCGCGTTCTCGTCGGGGGCCTTCTTCGCCTATCTCGGCGGCGCCCCGTTCGTCGGGTCCGAGGTCTTCGGACTGTCACCCGCGCTCCTCGGCATCTTCTTCGGCGCGCCGGCCGTGGGCTACGCCATCGGCAACGGCCTCTCGGGGCGCTACTCGGTCCGCTACGGCATCAACCGGATGATCCTTTCGGGCACCGTCCTGACGTTCGCGGGCCTCCTGACCTCGCTTCTCGTCTTCCTCCTCGGCGCAGGTTCGGCGGTGGTCTTCTTCGGCTTCACGACGTTCGTCGGGCTCGGCAACGGCCTCGTCCTGCCGAACGCGACGGCGGGGATGCTGTCGGTGCGCCCGCATCTCGCCGGCACCGCCAGCGGCATCGGCGGCGCCTTCATGATCGGCGGCGGCGCCTGCCTGTCGGCGCTCGCGGGCTGGCTCCTGCGGCCCGGCACGGGCGCCTGGCCGCTGCTCTGGATCATGGCAGCGACCTCGGCCGCGGCGGTCGCCTGCATCGTCTACGTCATCCGGCGCGAGGGACAGGTCGGGGTGCCGGAGGTCGAGGTCCGGTGATGGACAAGCTGCATCTGGAAGACCTTGCGATCGGCCAGACCTTCGAGAGCGCCCCGCATACGCTCGACGCGGACGCCATCGTGCGCTTCGCGCGGAAGTTCGACCCGCAGCCCTTCCACACCGATCCCGACGCGGCGCGCGATACGTTCTTCGGGGGCCTCGCCGCCAGCGGATGGCACACGGCGGCGATCACGATGCGCCTTCTGACCCGGTCGGTGCCGTTTGCCGGCGGCCTCATCGGCGGCAGCAACGAGATCGCGTGGCCGCGCGCCACCCGCCCCGGCGACACCCTTCGCGTTCGGAGCGAGATCCTCGAGATCGCGCCGTCAGGCTCGCGCCCCGGACGCGGCCGCGTGATCCTGCGCAGCGAGACGCTGAACCAGCGCGACGAGGTCGTCCAGACGATGACCGCGCGCCTCGTCGCCTTCGGCCGCGGCCACGCCCCGCCAGGCTAGCCCCGACAGCTCATCCGGGGCCGAGCCGCCGAATGGAAGTCCCCTGCCCTTGATCGGCCGAGACCGGACCTTCGCCCAACGGCGCCAGGTCGGATGCGATCGCGGCCGATCACCCCCCGAAGGGCCGATCCGACGCAAGGGTCGCGGGGCGCCGGGTCTCAGCCCGGCAGGGCGCCCGTCTCGACGTAGCGGAGGATCTCGACCACCTGCTCCGGCGTCTCGGCCACGGCGAGGGCCGCGGCGTCGATCTCCTTGAGGGCGTGCGCGTGCTCGGTCGGATGCAGGATCACGAGCGGCGTGCCGAGCGCCGCGGCATAGCCCGCGTCGAACGCCGCGTTCCACTGCTTGTACTTCTCGCCGAAACGCACGACGACCACGTCCGCCGCCTCGATCAGCGTGCGGGTGCGAATGGCGTTCAGCTTCGCGCCCTTGTGGTCGTGCCAGAACTTCGACTCCTCGCCGCCGAGGATCGCCGTCCCGCAATCGTCCGAGGCCGCATGGTCGGTGACCGGCGCCGTGAACTCGACGTCGAGGTCGCGCGCCCCCGCCTCGATGACATCGCGCCAGTCGGTATGTATCTCGCCCGAAAGATATACGTTCAGTGTCATCCGCGTAGCGTGCCTCCCGTTGCCTTCGTAACCTTGTCGATGATCTTCGCCGACACCGCCTCGATCTCGGCCTCGGTCAGCGTTCGGTCCCGCGGCTGCAGGCGCACGGTCAGCGCCAGCGACTTGCGGCCGGCGCCGGTCTGTACCTCAGCGCGCTCGCCGGCGAACTCGTCGAAGACCCGCGCCTCCTCGATCAGCGCCTTGTCGGCGCCGCGGGCGGCCTGCACCAGCGCCTGTGCCTCGACCCCGGCATCGACGACGAAGGCGAAGTCGCGGCTCACCGGCTGCAGGTCGGCGAGCGTCAGCGGTGCGCGCGCCGTGGACGCCATGCGCGGGAACGGCACGGTCTCGAGGAACAAGGTGAAGCCCACGGCCCGCCCCTTGACGCCCATCGCCGTCAGCACGCGCGGATGCAGCTCGCCAAAGACCCCGAGCACCCTCTTCGGGCCGAGGCAGATCATGCCGTGCCGACCCGGGTGCCACCAGTCCGACGCACCGCGCAGGATCTGCGCCGCCGGTGCGCCGATGGCCGCGAGCGCCGTCTCGGCATCGGCCCGCGCGTCGTAAAGGTCGACGCCGCGCCGCTCGCCGTGCGGACCGCGCGGCGCGCTCTCGCCCAGGCGGACGCCGCCCGCCTGCAAATGCTGCTCCTCCGGCTCGCCGCCGTGGAACGCCGCGCCGACCTCGAAGAGCGCCAGATCGCCGAAGCCCCGCGCCTGGTTGCGCGCCGCCGCCTGCAGGAGGCCGGGCAGGAGTGCCGGGCGCATGTGCGTCATCTCCGACGAGATCGGATTATCGAGGCGCGTCGCCTCTCCGCCGCCGCCGAAGAGACGCGCCGCCGTCTCGTCGATGAAGCTGTAGGTGACGCACTCGTTCATGCCGGCCGCCGCGAGGGTCCGCCGCACCGTGCGCTCGCGCACCTGCACCGGCGTCAGCACCGGCTTCGGCACGCCGGGGCGCGGGCGGCGCATGGGCGCGGGCTCGAGCCGGGTCAGCGAGACGATGCGCGCCACCTCCTCGACCAGATCGGCCTCGCCCTGCACGTCCGGGCGCCACGAGGGCGGCGTCGCCATGTCGCCGTCGAGATCAAAGCCCAGCGCCTCGAGCACCTGCCGCTGGGTCGCCTCGGGGATGTCGAGGCCCACGAGCGACGCCGTCCGCCCGGGGTCGAGCCGGTAGGACCGCATCGTGTCGGGCACCGCGCCCGCCGCCACGACCTGGGACGGCTCGCCGCCGCAGAGGTCGAGGATCATCGCCGTGGCCGCCTCCAGACCCGGGATCGTGAACGCCGGATCCACGCCACGCTCAAAGCGATGGCGCGCGTCGGAGTGGATCTTCAGCGCCCGCCCGGTCTTGGCGATCGTCACGGGGTCCCAGTAGGCGCTTTCCAGGAAGACGTCGCAGGTCGCGTCGGTGACCCCGGTCGTCGCGCCGCCCATGATGCCGGCGATGCTCTCGGGCCCCTCCCCGTCGGAGATCACCATGTCGCCCGCCCGGAACGCGTAGCTGCGCTCGTCGAGCGCGGCGAGCCGTTCGCCGCCGGCCGCGCGGTGCACCCTGAGGCCGCCCGAGACCTTGGCCGCGTCGAAGACGTGGAGCGGCCGGTTCAGGCCGATCGTGAAGTAGTTGGTGATGTCGACGAGGGCCGAGATGGGTCTGAGGCCCACCGCCGTCAGACGCTTCTGCAGCCACGCCGGGCTCGGCCCGTTGGTCACGCCACGGATCACCCGGCCGGCGAAGAGCGGGCAGCCGTCGAGCGTGTCGTCGTCGATCGCCACGGGGATTGGGCTCGCGAACCGCCCCTCGACGGGCGGCGTCTCGAAGGGTTTCAGCCGCCCCATTCCCCGCGCCGCGAGGTCGCGCGCGACCCCGCGGACGCCCAGCGCGTCGGGCCGGTTCGGGGTGATGGCGATGTCGAAGACCGGATCGACGCGGCCCGGATCGTGCGCCGCGAGCCAGGCGGCGAAGTCCTCCCCCACCTCGCCCGACGGCAGCTCGATGATGCCGTCGTGCTCGTCCGACAATTGCATCTCGCGCTCGGAGACCATCATGCCTTGGCTCTCCACCCCGCGCACCCTGGCGACGGCGAGCGTGGTGTCGATGCCGGGAACGTAGGTGCCCGGATGCGCGACGACGACGGTGATGCCCTCGCGCGCGTTCGGGGCGCCGCAGACGATCTGCCGCTCGCCGCGGTCGGTCGCGACCCGGCAGACGCGCAGGCGATCGGCATCGGGGTGCGGGCGCGCCTCGATCACCCGGCCGAGCGTGAAGCCGCGGAGGCTGCGGGCGGGATCGCTGACGTCCTCCACCTCGAGCCCGAGATCGGTCAGCGTCTCGGCGATGTCGTCGACCGACGCCTCGGTCTCCAGATGCTCCTTCAGCCAGGACAGGGTGAACTTCATCGGCGGCCTCCGGGGGTGCGGGCGCGGGTGTTAACCGAGTGTTGGGGAAAGGGGAAGACCCGGGGCCCTTTCGGTGTATTTGGGGGGCATTCGACGGAAATGCCGCGAGAGAGTGAGAGATGTTGGAGACCTGGGTGCAGCTTGGAGTAGGGGCAACGGCCGTCGCCACCGCCATGCCTCTGAACGCGCTGCTCCGGCCTCTGACCGGGGCCGGAGATCGCCCGGAGGTCGCCACCCGACGGTGATCGCCGGCCCCATCCGCGGACCCCGCCAGGCGGACCGCCTTCCGCCTGTTCGTTTTCATATGAGACAGGACACGGTGTCACTTCAAACCGGGAGACCCCGTCTGAAGGCGTCTGACAGCGGTTGGCATCATCGTCGGAGCCACCTTGCGATCGAGCTGGTGCTCAGACGGCGGGCGGGCGGGAACGCCTTGGCGACGGCGGACGCGAGTTCGGCGTAGGTGAGCGTGTCGGCGCGGGCAAGGACGAAGGCGCGTAGTTCGGCGTCGGTGTCGAGCTTCGAGGGGACGCCTGTGCGTCGTTGGCGTCGGTGCTCGGCGAGGCTTGTGACGGGCGACCGACGCGGCCTCCGTCGGCGTGCTT
>CAYMRW010000175.1:0-5497 GCA_964392825.1 uncultured Rhodobacterales bacterium | reverse complement strand
AGATCACGACGGAGGCGCCCTCGGTGTCGGGCATCGCCTCGACCCGACCTGAGGTCGCCGCACCCTCCTCGACCTCGAGAGGTGGCGTCATGCGGCCGCCGAGCAGCGGGAACCTGACCCAGACCGTCGGGCTGACGTGGTCGTGGTACTCGATCTCGGCCTCGGCGAGGGCGGTCTTCTCGACCGGGGACCACATGACCGGTTTGGAGCCCTGGTAGAGGGTGCCGTTCATGACGAACGTCATGAACTCCTCGGCGATGACGCGCTCGGCGTGGAAGTCCATGGTCAGATAGGGGCGGTCCCAGGCGCCGGTGACGCCGAGGCGGCGGAACTCGTCGCGCTGGACGTCCACCCAGTCCTCGGCGAAGCGGCGGCACTCCTGCCGGAAGTCGACGACCGGCACGGCATCCTTGTCCCGGCCCTTCTTCCGGTACTGCTCCTCGATCTTCCACTCGATGGGCAGGCCGTGACAGTCCCAGCCGGGCACGTAGCGGGCGTCGCGGCCCATCATCTGCTGCGAGCGGACCACCATGTCCTTGAGGATCTTGTTCAGCGCATGCCCGATGTGCAGGTGGCCGTTCGCGTACGGCGGCCCGTCGTGCAGGATGAAGGGCTCGCGGCCGGCGGCGGAGGCGCGCAGCCGGTCGTAGACGCCGAGACGCGCCCAGCGCTCGAGCCATCCGGGTTCGCGGGCGGGCAGGCCCGCGCGCATCGGAAAGTCGGTCCGGGGCAGGAACAGGGTCTCTCGGTAGTCGGGCGTGACGGTGGTATCGGCGCACATGGCTTGGCGTCCTCGGTCGTGTCGGTCGGGTCAGGGTGCGGTCGGCGCGGAAGATTCCTGGCGCCTCGTCCCGGCGGCTCCTTCAGAGCGCCGGGCCGGTAATTCGAATCCCGATCGGTACCGCGGTCCACATGGGCGGGCTTATAGGTCGACGCGCGAGGTCCGTCCAGCAGACCCGCGGCGAGGCCGCCGAGCCGCCAGGCCGGACCCGTGATCGGGCGGCCCGCCTTGCACCGAGGGTCGCCGACCCGAGCCCGCGACCGCGCGCATGCCCTCATCGAGGGCCTCAATCGTCGATCCAACATGCAACATAATCGTGCTACACTGCGGCCATTCGGGCATGGAGGATCTGACATGCAGAGCATCGTCTTTGCAGGCATCGTGCTCGGGGCAACAGCAGGCATAGCACTCGCGCAGGGGCAAGCCTATGCGCCGGGCGAACGGGAGGAGCTGGCCAACGCGCCGCTGCCGGGCGCGGAGGGTCAGGCCATCGCCATCCAGCGGGTCACCTTCCCCGGCGGATGGGCGGGGGAACGGCACACGCACGGCGGTCCGGTCTTCGTCTACGTCCTCGACGGATCGTTCGCGGTCGAGCTCGAGGGGGAGGACGTGAGGGAGCTGGCTGCCGGGGAACTGGTCGCCGAACCGATGAACCATGCGATGGTCGCGCGGAACGGCGATGCAGAGCAACCGGTGACGATCCTGCTGATCCAGGTCAGCCAGGAAGGGGTGCCGCTGATGACCCTCGTGGAGTGAACCGGCACCGGGCGGCGGTCACCGCATGGCGGAGACATGCTCCCAGACCCTGGAGATGACGACCGAACCCTCGCCCACCGATGAGGCGACGCGCTTGACCGAGCCCGAGCGGACGTCGCCCACGGCGAAGATGCCGGGCGCCGAGGTGGCGAAGGGCGAGGTGGCACCGACCGCCTCGCCGGTCCGGACGAAGCCCTGCGCGTCGAGGTCGACGACGCCGGAGAGCCAGTCGGTATTGGGCGCTGCCCCGATCATGACGAAGACCGCGCGGGTGGCGAGGCGCCAGTTCTGCCCGCCCTCGCGGTCGCGGATCGTGACGGCCTCGAGCGCGTCCTCGCCATGGAGCGCCGTGATCTCGGTCCGACGGTGCAGGGTGATGGCGGGGTCCTTCTCCAGCCGGTCAGAGAGGTAGGAGGACATGGAGGCGGCAAGCGTCGATCCGCGGATGAGGACGTGGACGTGTCGCGCCGCCCGGCTGAGGAACATCGCCGCCTGCCCGGCCGAGTTGCCGCCGCCGACGACCACGACCTCGGTGCCGCGGCACCAGCGCGCCTCGAGGTCGGTGGCGGCGTAGTAGATGCCCGCCCCCTCGAAATGCTCGATCCGGTCGAGGCCGATGCGCCGGTACTGGACGCCGGTGGCGATCACCAGCGCCCGGGCGCAGACGGCCTCGCCGCCGTCGAGGGTGACGCAGTAGGTCCCGTCGTCCCGACGTGCCAGCGCCTTGGCCCGGCGCGGCATGGCGAAGCGGGCGCCGAACTTCATCGCCTGGATCTCGCCGCGCCAACAGAGATCGGCGCCCGAGATGCCGGTCGGGAAGCCCATGTAGTTCTCGATCCGGCTCGAGGTGCCGGCCTGGCCGCCGATCGAGACGTCCTCGACCACAAGCGCCGACAGTCCCTCCGCCCCGGCATAGACGGCGGCGGCGATGCCCGAGGGGCCGCCGCCGACGATGACGACGTCGAAGGTCTCGCCCGCCTCGAAGGCAAGATCGAGCCCGAGGAGGCGCGCGACCGCCCGGGGCGAGCGGTCCTCGACGACCTGGTCCGAGCCATAGACGATCACCGAGGCGTCGCGCGGCAGGCCGAGGCGGTCGAGGATCCGGCTCGCGCTCTCCGACCCCGCCTCGTGGTGGTTGACCGGGATACGGTTGCGGCCGAGGAACGCCGCGATCCGCCGCAGGTCGCGGTCGGCATCGGAACCGATCATGGTAAGGCCGCTGTCGCCCGCCTCGAGCGTCCGCCGGCGCCGCGCGGCGAAGACAGTGATGATGATGTCGCTCATCTCGGGGATCTGCGCCATCAGGTCCAGCATGTCCCGGCGCGGCACCGCGATCGCCCGGGTCGGCACCACGGCGCGCATCGGCATGTGCCAGGTGCCGCCCGAAAGGAACGCGATCTCGCCCAGGTACTGCGTCGGCCCGATCGTGAACGGGATGCGCCGCTCGCCGGTATGGAGGTCGAGGAGCTCGATCTCGCCCTCCTCGACGTAGAGGAACTCATCGATCGGGTCGCCCGGGCGGACGACGAGGTCGCCGGCGGCATAGCTGCGCTCGCGACCGAGGCGCCGGATCCGCGCGACATGGGCGTCGGCGAGTGGCGTCCGCTGCATCTGCGCGAGGTCCTGCGCGATCGTCTCCATGCCCTGCCGTCCTCGTGGGAACCCGCGGGAAACCTAGGCAGCCGGGTCGTCGCGGCCAGCGCCCGACTTCGGAAAGAGGCCGGTCAGCGCCCGCTGCAGGAGCGTCGTGACCCGCGGCCGCCGCTGTCCATGGAACGGCAGCGGGCGGCAGACCTCCATCGCGGCGATGCCGACGCGCGCCGTCAGGGCGCCGTTGATGACCCCCTCGCCGAAACGACGCGAGACCCGGGTCAGGAGGTGCCCGCCGCCGATCGAGCCAATCAGGTCGTCGCCGACCGCGACCGCGCCGGTGGCGACGAGGTGGGTCATCACCGCCCGTGTGAGCCGCCAGGTCTCCACCGTACCGCCGCGGCCGCCGTAGATCTCGGCGATGCGGCGGATCATGCGGAGGTTCGCGGCGAGCGCCGCCGCGACGTCGGCGAGCGCGATCGGGACCAGCGCCGTGACCGCCGCCACCTGCCGCGCCGCCCCCTCGATCTCGATCCGGGCGGCGCCGTCGAGAGGCGCCAGGAACTCAGCCTCGGCGAGGTCGAAGAGCGCGTCGGCGTCGAACATGTCGCCCCGGCGCTCGGCGAACCGCTCACGCCCCCAGCGCAGCTCCTCGCGCGGGGCGTAGAGTTCGGTCAGCCGGTCGGCGACCTTGCGCGCCGCGACGAGGTCGTTGGCGCCGCGCGCCGCCTCGGCGTCCTTGTGCAGGCCGTCGAGCCGGGCGAGGCGCGACAGGGCCGCGATCTCCTTGACGGCGATGGCAAGCGCGACGAGGCCAAAGGCGCCGATCAGAATCAGCGCGATCCAGCCCAGAACCGCGTTCCGCGCCACCATCCCGACGACGAAGTCCCAGAGCGCCAGCGACGCGCCGAAGAGCACGATGGCGCCGAAGAGCCGCCAGAACCACCGCGCCAGCCAAGAGCGGCGCCGGGTGGTCAGCGCCGCGACCGTGCGCATCGCCTGGCCCGAGGGCCGGTCGCCCGGAACCGCGTCGGGCACGGGGGGGGCATCGGCCGGGCTCGACGGCGCCTCGTCGAGATCGATCAGGACGGGTCCGTTGCGGGTCACGCGGCCTCCCAGACGAAGCGGACGTCGGGCAGGCGCGCCTCGTTGCGGCCGCCGTCCGACAATTCGGCCTCGTGGAACCCGGCGCGCTCGTAGAAGCGGCGGCCGCGGGCGTTGGCCTGGAAGGTCCACGCCTCAAGCCGGCCCGGCGACAGCGCCTTGGCGTCGTCGAGGAGGCGCCGTCCGAGCCCCTGCCCGCGCCACGCCGCCGCGACGATCAGCGCCGGGATCTCGGTGCCCTGGCGCGCCGCGAAGCCCGCGATGCCGCCAGGCCCGCGCAGGAGCCGCACGCCCCCCGCCGCGATCAGTTCGCGGCACCAGTCGGCGTCCTCCCCGCGCGTGCGCAGGCGCGGCATCCACTCCGCCTCGTCGGTCCAGTCGGACAGGATCGCGCCCAACGCCCCGGCGTCGGCCGCCGTCGCGGTGTCGAGCCGCCAGCTCATCTGAGCCGGTCGCCGAACAGGAACTCCGCCGCGCGGTCGAGGCGGATGTGCGGCGGCCCCTCCCCCGGTCGCAGGCTGATCTCGGCGGGCCTGAAGACCATCACCTCGTAGTCCGCGTCGAGCCAGCGATCGGAACCGTCCCGCGCCGGGGAGAGCAGGCGCGACGGATCCTCGGGCAGCTCGCCCGGGTGGAACGCCGCCCGCCGGCCGGTCTGAAGCGTGCCGCGGACGACGTTCACCTCGCGGCCGTCGTGCTCGACCCTGTCCTCCGTCGTCGCCCTGAGCGCGGCGATCGACATCGCCCCGGTATCGGCGCCGGCGAAGTCGGCGCGGCGCTTGGCGTCGGCCACCAGCGCCTCCATGATCGCCGTCAGGCGCGTGTGCTGCGCGTGGTGCAGGTGGTCGGCCTTGGTCGCCGCGAAGAGGATCCGCTCGACCCGGCGGCCGAGCAGGATCGACGACAGCCAGCGGTTGCGCCCGGGACGGAAGGCGCCGAGGATGTCGGCCATCGCCCGGCGCAGATCCTCCATCGCCCGCGGGCCCGAATGGATGGCGCCGAGGACGTCGACGAGCACCACCTGCCGGTCGATCCGGGCGAAGTGCTCGCGGAAGAACGGCTTGACCACCTCGCGCTTGTAGGCCTCGTAGCGCCGCTCGAACTCGCGGGCCAGGCTGCCGCGCGGTGTGGGCCCGGGGCGCAGCGGCGCGAAGGTCAGTGCCGGCGATCCCGCCATCTCGCCAGGCAGCAGGAAGCGCCCGGGCGTGCAGTCCGAGTAACCTGCCTCGCGCGCGGCATCGAGGTAGCCGCTGTAGGACCGGGCCA
>CAYMRW010000174.1:0-5508 GCA_964392825.1 uncultured Rhodobacterales bacterium | reverse complement strand
CGCGGCGCGGTCGCGGAGCGGCCGGCCCGAAAGACCGCCCGCCTCGTCCGCCTGCGGCCCCCGGACCCCGTCCCGCGCCAGCGTGGTGTTGGTGGCGACGATGGCCGAGACGCCCGAGACCTCGGCCGCTTTCGCCACCGCGGCGATCTCGGCGTCGGCGAGATCGGGCGCGATCTTCAACCAGACGGGGGTATCGCAGCTCGCCGACCGCACGCCCTCCAGAAGCGCTTCCAATGGGCCCGTCCCCTGCAGGTCGCGCAGGCCCGCGGTGTTGGGCGAGGAGACGTTGACGGTCAGGAAATCCGCCACCGGCGCCGCGACCCGCGCGACGGCCGCGTAGTCCGCCGCGCGGTCGGCGCTGTCCTTGTTGGCGCCGACGTTCAGCCCGACGGGGACGCCGGCGGGACGCGCAGCCAGCCGTTCGGCGATCGCCTCCACCCCGTCGTTGTTGAAGCCGAACCGGTTGATCACCGCGCCGTCTTCCGTCAGCCGGAACAGCCGCGGCCGCGGGTTGCCGGCCTGCGGCCGCGGCGTCGCCGCCCCGACCTCGACGAAGCCGAAGCCCGCGCGCATCAGCGCCGGGAGCGCCTCGGCGTTCTTGTCGTAGCCCGCCGCCAGCCCGACCGGGTTCGGCATCGCGATCCCGCCCACCGTCGTCGCGAGGCGCGACGACGTGACCGGGCCGGGCCGCGGGGTCAGCCGCAACCGCAGCGCCGCGAGCGACAGGCCGTGCGCGCGCTCGGGGTCCAGCCGGTGGAGGACCGCGAGCGCGGCCCGTTCGGCCGGGGTCAAGCGAGGCCGAAGGGCAGGGGCTCGCCGCGGTGCACGGGCTCGGCCCGCTGGACGTCGCGCAGCTCGAGCGCCCGGTAGAGGTGCGGGAACGGGTCGCCGTCGCGGGCCGGCTCCCATCTGAGGTCGGAGCCCAGCGCCGCCTCCTCGATCTCGAGGATCCAGAGCCCCTCCTCGCCCTCGAAGTGCCGCGCCAGCGTTTCGGGAACCTGCGGCGCCGTCGACAGATGCACGTAGCCGTCGCGCACGTCGTCGGACGAGCCGTCGCTGCGCGCCGCCTCCTGCAGCGCCGTCCATTCTTCGGCGCGGAGAATCTTGTAGACCGACATGGTTCGAGGGTCGCCCCGGCCATCCGCCGCCGTCAAGCGCTTCCCGCGGGCGCGGGTCGCTGGACAACCTCGGCTCTTCGCCGCCAACATGCGCCGCGAATCCGTTCAGGGGGAAGCGATGCACCGCTTTATGACCTCGGCCGCCGTCCTGGCGATCTCCGCCGGCGCCGCCGCCGCCGACTATTCGATCACAATCCTGCACACCAACGACTTCCATGCCCGGTTCGAGCCAATCAGCGGCTCCGACTCGACCTGCGCTCCCGAGGACAACGCCGCGGGTGAATGCTTCGGCGGCTCGGCCCGGCTAATCACCGCGATCGAGGACGCGAAGGCGCGTCATGACAACTGGCTGCTGGTCGACGGCGGCGACCAGTTCCAGGGCACCATCTTCTACAATTACTACAAGGGCGCCGCGGCGGCCGAGATGATGAACAAGATGGGCTATGATGCGATGACCGTGGGCAACCACGAGTTCGACGACGGCCCCGAGGTGCTGCGCGAGTTCGTCGACACGGTGGAGTTCCCGATCCTGATGTCGAACGCCGACATCTCGACGGAGCCGCTGCTGGAGGGCGCCATCCAGAAGTCCGTCGTCATCGAGCGCGGCGGCGAGAGGCTGGGCCTGATCGGCCTGACGCCGGCGGACACCGACGAGCTCGCCAGTCCGGGGCCGAACGTCACCTTCTCCGAGCCGGTCGTTGCGGTCCAGACCGAGGCCGACCGGCTGACGCGCGAGGAGGGCGTTAACAAGATCATCGTGCTCAGTCACTCGGGCTATGCCGTCGACCAGCGCATCGCCGACCAGACCTCGGGGGTCGACGTCATCGTCGGCGGCCACAGCAACACGCTCCTGTCGAACACGCACGAAGGCGCCGACGGGCCCTACCCGACGATGGTGGGCGACACCGCGATCGTGCAGGCCTACGCATACGGCAAGTTCCTGGGCGAGCTGACGGTGACCTTCGACGACGAGGGCGAGGTGGTCTCGGCGTCGGGCGATCCGCTGCTGCTCGACGCCGCCGTCGGTGAGGACGAGGCCACGGTTGGCCGCATCGCCGAGCTGGCCGAGCCCCTCGACGAGATCCGCAACGAGGTCGTGGCCGAGACGGCTTCCCCCATCGACGGCGACCGCGATGCCTGCCGCAGCGGTGAGTGCGAGATGGGCAACCTCGTCGCCGACGCCATGCTCGACCGCGTGGCCGACCAGGGCATCGACATCGCCATCGCCAACGGCGGCGGCCTGCGCGCCTCGATCGACGCGGGCGAGGTGACGATGGGCGAGGTGCTAACGGTGCTGCCGTTCCAGAACACGCTCTCGACCTTTCAGGTAACCGGGCAGACCATCCTCGACGCGCTCGAGAATGGCGTCAGCCAGATCGAGGAGGGGGCGGGCCGCTTCCCGCAGGTGGCGGGCATGAGCTTCACCTTCGACCCCGATGCGATGCCCGGCGGCCGCGTGACCGACGTGCAGGTCGGTGGCGAGCCGCTCGACCCGAACGCCACCTACGGCGTCGTCTCCAACAACTACGTGCGCAACGGCGGCGACGGCTACGCGATGTTCCTCGATGCGATGAACGCCTACGACTACGGCCCGGACCTCGCCGACGTGACGGCCGAGTACCTCGCCGAGAACGCGCCCTACGAGCCCTATACCGACGGACGCATCGCGGTCGTCGAGTAGAACGCCTCTCGGGGGGTCGGCCACCGGACCGGCCCCGCGTTCCCGGTCGAAGCCGACCGTCCCTCGCGCGGAGAGGGATCCCGAGCGCCCGCTCCCGCGATATGAGAGGATCCCGGCGAAGAAGCGATGATGAGGCGCCCCGCCCCGTGCGGGCGTCTGCCGCGATACCGTCCCGTGCGGGTGTGCCAGTCGGCCGCGACGCGCTGCCGCGGCGATCATCGACACCCGGGCTCGTCGGGGAACGGTCCGGGACGAGGCGCGCAGCCTAGGCGCGCCCGGCGAACGTGCCGGACGTCGCGGCGGTCCGGCGCCCTCGACACGTCTGCGCCGCCCGTCTAGGCGTCGGGCGAAGCCGGCCGGAGGGACACCATGGATTTGCCGCGCGAGATGATGGCGCTGGTCCTGCGCCATGACGGGCCCTCGTCCGAGGAGGCGGGGCAGGGGCTCGACGATCTGGCGCCGTTCGTCGCGCTGGACGAAGTCCCCTTGCCCGAACCGCGGGCGGGAGAAGCGCTGATCCGGGTCGCCCGCGCCAGCGTCAATCCGTCCGACATCGCCTACATCAAGGGCCGCTACGGCCGCCCGCGGCGGAAGGGCGTGCCCGCGGGCCTGGAGGGGACCGGAACCGTCGTGGCGGGCGACACGCCGTTCATCGGTCGCCGGGTCAGCTTCTTCGGCGCGCGTTCGGGCGCCTGGGCCGAGTACGCCATCGCCGAGAGCGCGCTCCTCGTGCCGGTGCGCGAGGACGTTTCCGACGAAGATGCAGCGGGGCTGATCGTCAATCCGGTGACCGCGATGGCGCTCTTCGACCTGGTGCGCGAGGCGGGCGCCGAGAGCTTCGTCGCCACCGCGGCCGGTTCGCAGCTCGGCAAGTTCCTGATCGGCCTCGGGGCGGAGGCCGGGATCGGTTGTCTGGCCGTCGTCCGCCGCGACGCACTGGTCAGCCCCCTGACCGAGCTCGGCGCTGCCGAGGTGCTGATCGAGGGCGATCCGGGCTTCGCCGAGGCGTGCCGCGCCGCGATGGAGACGCACCGGCCTGCCGTTCTTCTCGACGCGGTCGGCGGACAGACCTCGGCCGACGTCTTCTTCGCCATGCCGCCGGGCGCACGGTGGGTCGTCTACGGGCGCCTTTCGACGACCCCGCCGGTGCTCGGCGAGATGGCGCAGTTCATCTTTCGCGACAAGCGGATCGAGGGATTCTGGCTCTCCCGCTGGTTCCGCGACCAGCCGCAGGAGACGGTCGCGCGCGTTCTCGGCGAGGTTCAGGCCCGCTTCGCCGACGGTCGGTGGCGCACCGACGTGAGCGCGGTCGTGCCGCTCGGCGAGGCCCTGGCCGAACTGCCCGCCGCCTATGCGCGCCACGACTCCAAGGTTCTGCTCGCGCCCTGATCCCGGTGCCTCCCGTGCCGGCAATCCGACCGCTGTTACACGCGCGTCACGTCCGCCCGGCATCACTGTCTCTGACACGGGTCACGGGGAAGACGACATGGCTGCACGAGTTTTCGGGTTCGCTTCGGCGCTGGCGCTCGCCGCCGCCGGTGTCGGCGCGCAGGAGATGTCCTTCGCGCGCATCGCCAGCTTCGCAACGCCGGAGAACAGGGGCGAGGGGGAGGACCGCGACGTCGAGACGTCGGCCGAGATCGTCGCCGCCACCGAGGACGGCATGACGCTTGTCTACACCGACAGCCCGCTGGGCGCGCTGGGCTTCGTCGACATCGCCGACCCGGCCGACCCGCAGCCCGGCGGCACCCTGCCGCTCGACGGGGAGCCGACCGCGGTCGCGGTGGTCGGCGGCACCGCCTTCGTCGGTGTGAACACCTCAAAGAGCTTCACCGAGCCGTCGGGGTTCCTCGCCGCCATCGACGTAGAGAGCCGCGAGGAGACGGGGCGCTGCGACCTCGGCGGCCAGCCCGACAGCGTCGCCCGCGCCCCCGACGGCAGCTTCCTCGCCGTCGCCATCGAGAACGAGCGCGACGAGGATGCGGGCGACGGTCGCGTCGGGCAGTTGCCGGCGGGCTTTCTCGTCACCGTCCCGCTGGCCGATGGCGGCCTCGACTGCGAGGGCCTCGAGCGGATCGACCTCACCGGCCTCGCCGAGACGGCGCCGGAGGACCCCGAGCCCGAATACGTCGACATCAACGGCGAGGGCGAGATCGTCGTGACGCTGCAGGAGAACAACCACATCGCGGTGGTCCAAGACGGCGAAGTCGTCTCGCACTTCCCCGCCGGCGCCGTGACGCTCGAGGGGATGGACGAGGACGAGGAGGGCGCCATCACCTTCGACGCAACGCAGGAGGACGTGGTCCGCGAACCCGACAGCGCGGCGTGGATCGACGACACCCGCTTCGTCACCGCCAACGAGGGCGACATGGAGGGCGGCTCCCGCGGCTGGACCGTCTGGAGCCAGGACGGCGAGGTGGTCTGGGAAAGCGGCCTGTCCTTCGAGCGGGCGCTGATCGAGATCGGCCACTACCCCGAGGGGCGCTCGGGCAACAAGGGCGTCGAGCCCGAGAGCGCGGCGGCGGCCACCTTCGGCGGCACCCCCATGGTGTTCATCGGGTCGGAGCGCGGCAGCGTCGTCGGCGTCTACGACATGACCGACCCCGCAGCCCCGGAGCTCGTGCAGCTCCTCCCCTCCGGCATCGCGCCCGAGGGCTTCGCCACGATCCCGGACCGCAACCTTCTCGTCACCGCCAACGAGGTCGACCT
>CAYMRW010000173.1:0-5513 GCA_964392825.1 uncultured Rhodobacterales bacterium | reverse complement strand
GCAGCCGCACACGATCCTGACCTCGAACACCTCGTCGATCTCGATCACGCGGCTCGCCAGCCGCACCGACCGGCCGGAGCGGTTCATGGGGTTCCACTTCATGAACCCGGTGCCGGTGATGCAGCTCGTCGAGCTGATCCGCGGCATCGCCACCGACCAGGAGACCTTCGACGCCTGCAAGGCCGTGGTCGACCGGCTGGGCAAGCAGGCCGCGAGCGCCGAGGACTTCCCCGCCTTCATCGTCAACCGCATCCTGATGCCGATGATCAACGAGGCGGTCTACACGCTCTACGAGGGCGTGGGGTCCGTCTCCTCGATCGACAGCGCCATGAAGCTCGGCACGAACCACCCGATGGGGCCGCTGGAACTCGCGGACTTCATCGGTCTGGACACCTGCCTCGCCATCATGAACGTGCTGCACGACGGGCTGGCCGACACCAAGTACCGACCCTGCCCGCTCCTCACCAAGTACGTCGAGGCCGGATGGCTCGGCCGCAAGACGCAGCGAGGCTTTTATGACTATCGCGGCGAGGAACCCGTGCCGACCCGCTAGGGTTCGCGGGGTGCGCGTCGCCGGAGCGCCTGTCAGGGCAACGAGAGCGTGTGCGCCCTCAGCCAGTCCATGAAAAGGCGGGAGTTGCCGATCCGCGCCAGGATCTCGTGCGGGTCGAGGGGCGCGCCGATCGTCGGGGCCTGCGGGCGGTTCAGCGCGTGCACCACCTCGTGCAACAGCAGTCCCTGGCGCAGCGTCGGGGAAACGAGGCTCGCGAGCTGGTACGGTCGGGAGTTCTGGCCCGAAAAGCGGACCGGCACGACCTGCGCGCCGGACCGCCCGATCAGCTTGGCGGTGAACGGGTTCCACTCGGCCTCGACGGCCGGACCGAAGGGGCGGTGCGCCGAGGCGACGGACCCCGAGGGAAACAGGATCACCGCGCCGCCGTCGCCCAGATGCCGCATCGCGCGCCGTCGCATGTCGAGATTGCGCTCGCGGGCATCCGTCTCGTGCGGAAACGGCACCGGGATCAGGAAATGCCGGATCTCGTCGACCCCGGCGAGGAGCGACCGCACCAGGATCTTGTAGTCCGTCCGCACGCGTCCGACGAGGTCGGCGAGGATCATGCCGTCGACGAGGCCGTGCGGGTGGTTGGCGACGACGATCAGGGGGCCGTCGGCGGGGATGTGCCGTAGCTGCTCCTCGGGCGTCTCGATCTCGATTCCCATGTGCCTGAGCGCGCTCGGCCAGAAGGCCTGACCCCAGACGACGCCCTGGCGCTCGAAGCTGCGGATCAGCCGCAGGAGCGTCATCTTGCCGGTCATCCACTCGAGCGCGCGGATCGTCGTCGCCTTGCCGGGATTGGAAAAGGTCGTCGCGTAGGACAGCTTGCGCTTGTCGTAGGGGGTGTGGGACCCAGACGTGTCCGCCCCGGCGTCGTGATAGGTGTCCGCCACAGGTGTCAGTCCCTCACCGGCATCTGTCGGGAATGCGCGCCTATTGGCCTTCTCCGAAACAGTCGGCCACGAGGGCGGCGATGGCGTCGGCCAGTTCCGCAGCCTGCGGCCCGCTCGTCTCGACGTCGATACAGGTTCCCTTGGAAGCTGCCAACATCAAAAGGCCCATGATGCTATCACCGGACGCATCGAGCCCGTCACGCGAAACGACCGCCCGCGCATCGAACCGCTCGACGGTCTCGACGAGCTTGGCGGAGGCCCGCGCGTGAAGTCCCTTCTCGTTCACGATCCGCAGCCGCCGCGTGACGGTCATGCAGTGTCGACGCCATCGAAGCTGTCGATGTACTTCCGTCCGGCGGCCAGCGCGTGCTCGACCGCGTCGGCGATCGGGATGTTGCGCGACTTGGCGAGCTTGATGAGCATCGGCAGGTTCGCCCCGTAGACGATCCGCCGGTCGCGACCCGAACACGCGAGCAACGAGAGGTTCGAGGGCGAGCCGCCGAACATGTCGGTCACGACCACGACGCCGCATCCCTCGTCGACGCTGTCCGCTGCGGCGCAGATCTCGGCCTGCTTCGACCCCCGATCGTGCACCGCCTCGATCGAGATCGCACGGACCCCCGACTGGTGCCCGATCACATGCTCGACCGCCGCCAGGTACTCCCTGGCGAGGCCGCCATGCGCGACGATCACGATCCCGATCACACTCGCAACCCCGACTGGCGGTACGCCGCTTTGGGCTTCCGCATTCCCTCATCGAAAAAGACACCCCGGCGGGCGAAACCGCAAGCGTCTCTCGGTCGCACGGGGTCCGGTCCGCTCCCGAGTGTGGTGAGCTTGCCGCCCGCCGGCGGCGCAGCCCGATTCAGCCCGCATCCCTGTTCCGCAGCCACAGAAGCAGCGCCGCGGGAAACCACGGCGCATCGACGCGGCGGAGATCCACGACGGGATAACCAAGCACATCCCGCAGGCGTTCGGGGGGCAGGCGCTCCGTCTCGGCGCCGGTCATGGTCAGGATGGCCGTCACCCGAACGGCCGCGAGCGTCGGCACGCGGATCAGGCCGACGCCGCGCGCCTCGATGAGGCCGGCGAGCGGGGGCGGCGCGGTGGCGATGGGCGGGCCCGGATCCGGCCGGCTCAGCACCGTCCGGTCGTCGGCGACAAGCGACGCGCCGATCGCGAGGAGTTGGAGCGCGAGACCCGACTTTCCGCTGTTCGACGGGCCCTCGATGATCAGCCCGGCACCGTCGACCGCGACGGTCGTCGCATGCACGATCACGCTCTCGCTGGGGGACGCATCCGACGGGGCCATCGGCTATGCTGTGGCGCCGCCCCGCCGCGCGCGCAAGCACGGCGCGGCCAGGTCGCGGGCGGCCGGAGGTCACAGCGGCAGGGCCGTTACGAAGCGCGCCCCGTGGGGCTCGGAGAGAAGGTCTTCGGATGTGGGCCGGATGGTCTCTGCCCAGATCACCCCACCATGCGCCTCGACGATCTGGCGCGCGATGGCAAGGCCGAGGCCGGCATTGCGACCCTGGCGTTCCGGGTCGCGCTGCGTATGGAAGCGGCGGAAGATCGCCTCGCTCGCGCCATCGGGAATTCCGGGGCCGGTATCCTCGACAACGAACAGAAGTCGGTCGCGGCGGCGGCGGGCGCCGATGCGGATCGCGTCGCCCGTCTCGCAGAGCGAGATCGCGTTCCCGACGACGTTCGCCACGACCTGCGTCAGCCGTGCCTCGACCCCCCGGAGCCGCAGCGGCGTCCCCGGGAGGTCGGAGATCAGATCCACGCCGCGAGTTTCGCAGGCCTGCTCGAACCCCGGCATGAGGCGGTGGACGACAGCGGCGAAGTCGAGGACCTCGGCGGCCTCGCCAACCAGTTCGGCATCGAGCCGCGACGCCCGCGCAAGCTCTTCCACCAACCTGTCGAGGCGCTGCACATCGGTCTCGACGATCTCCAGCAGGCGAGCCTGCCGTCCCCCCTCGGCATGCCGGAGCGCCTCGGCGGCGGACCGGAGCGACGCGAGGGGATTGTGCAGTTCGTGGGCCAAATCCGCCACCGCCTCCTCGTTCGCGGCGAGGTTCCGCGCGCAGGCGGAAAGCACGTCGTCGAGCCCCCGCGCGATGCGCCCCGTGGCATCGCGCCGCCCGGTCAGCGCCGCGCCGATCGGGCGCACGTGGCCGCGGCGGCCTCCCACCCGCTCCACCGCGGCAGCAAGCTCCGCCAAAGGACGATCGAGGCGATGTCCGATGCTGCGGCCGGAGACGATGCCCAGCCCGACGACCCCGACGACGGCGAGCGGAACGCCCGGTCCCTGGGCGAGGGCGCCTGCCGCACCAAGCGATGCCGCCGCCAGCGCAAGCCCCACCTGCGACGCAGGGAGCCACAGCGTCCCGCCCGGCGCAGGCGATGTCGCCCGTCCGCGCCGCCATCCCGCGGCCGCTTCGATGGCCGCCGGATCGGTCATGCCTGGTTGTACCGGTAGCCGATCCCGTAGAGCGTCTCGATCGCCGAGAAGGCCGGGTCGCTGGCCCGGAGCTTCTTGCGCAGGCGCTTGACGTGGCTGTCGATGGTACGGTCGTCGACGTAGACCTGGTCGTCGTAGGCCACGTCCATCAGCTGGTCGCGGGTCTTCACGAAGCCGGGCCGCTGCGCCAGCGCCTGCAGAAGCAGAAACTCGGTCACGGTAAGACTGACCGGCATCCCCTTCCACGTCACCTGGTGGCGGAGCGGGTCCATGGCGAGGTCGCCGCGCACCATCGGTCCGTCCCCCTCCCGCCCCCGCGACGGATCGCCCGTCCGGTCGTGCCGGCGCAGCACCGCCCGGATCCGCTCGAGCAAGAGGCGGTGCGAGAACGGCTTGCGTATGTAGTCGTCGGCGCCGAAGCGAAGGCCCAGGATCTCGTCGACCTCGTCGTCGCGCGACGTGAGGAACACGACGGGCAGATCGCTGCGCTGGCGGATCCGTTGCAGAAGCTCCATGCCGTCCATCCGCGGCATGCGGACGTCGAGCACGGCGAGGTCGGGCGCCCGGCGGGCGATGGCGTCGGCGGCGGACTGGCCGTCGGTATGGCACTCGACGTCGAACCCCTCCGCCTCGAGCATCATCGCCACCGAGGTCAGGATGTTCCTGTCGTCGTCGACCAGCGCGATCTTCGTCATGCCGTGAGCTCCCCGGGACATCCGCCGAATCGTGGCTCTGCCGAACAGGAAATGAACACGACAAGCGCAAAGGAATGCCTAATCGGGCCCCGAATGCGGCGCCGGGGTGGCCGGACCGGGGCGTCGCCGGGGCCGGCGACGCGATCTTGCCGGAGGGTTGCGCTAACATCATGGCATCCGCCGGTCGGGTTCCTGTAGAGTTCGCGGCAACGCTGCCGCCGATGCGGCGGAACCCGCGGAGTCCGCCGCGGGCTGCCGGAAAACGAGTGACGAGGAGGAGCCCACGATGTCCGACAAGGGTCTGTTCAATCCCGAATGCCGCCTGGAACAGCAAGGCGTCGAGGGGATCGGTACGGTGCACTACAATCTGCCCGTGCCGTCCCTGATCGAGGCGTCGATCAAGCGCGGCGAGGGACGGATGGGCCTCGGCGGCACGCTCCTCGTCTCCACCGGCCGGCATACGGGCCGATCGCCTCACGACAAGTTCGTGGTCAAGACGCCGTCCGTCGCCGACTCGATCTGGTGGGAGAACAACCCGCCCATGGACACGGAGGCCTTCGGCCGTCTCTTCGACGACATGCGGGCGCATCTGAAGGGTGGGGAGGTCTTCGTGCAGGATCTCTTCGCGGGGGCCGACCCGACGCACCGGATCAGCGTCCGGGTGGTGACGGAACTCGCCTGGCACGGCCTCTTCATCCACCACCTGCTGCGCCGTCCGGATCGGACCGACGTGGAGCGGTTCGCGCCGGAGTTCACGATCCTGAACGCGCCCTCGTTCCAGGCCGATCCGGAGCGTCACGGCTGCCGCAGCGGCACCGTGATCGCGATCAACTTTGACGAAAGGCTGATCCTGATCGGGGGGACCGAATACGCGGGCGAGAACAAGAAGTCGGTCTTCACCCTGC
>CAYMRW010000172.1:0-5521 GCA_964392825.1 uncultured Rhodobacterales bacterium | reverse complement strand
TGGGCGAGATGAACCCCGACCAGCTCTGGGAGACGACGCTCGACCCCGAGGCGCGCACGCTCCTGCGGGTCAAGGTGGAAGACGTGGCGGAGGCCGACGACATCTTCACCAAACTCATGGGCGACGTGGTCGAGCCCCGGCGCGAGTTCATCCAGGAGAACGCGCTCTCGGTCGCCAATCTCGACTTCTGATCGACCGCGGAACCGCGCATACGGCGTGCCCCTCTGGCACGGGAAAGGTCGCAATGTGGTGGCTGCGACACGGCCGGGGCGCCGTCGGCCCGTCGGGGCAGAGCGAACGTGCGCGGCTCAGCCGTCGAGCATGTCCGCGTGGAAGCGGCCCTGCCGTGGATTCGCCCCGAGCGCTTCCGCAGGTTCTCGACCGGAGAGCCGGCCGATCGAAGAAAGGGAGGGTGCTCGGAAGTCGAAGGTCGCGACGGATGCGTTCAGCGACAGGACTACCGGAATCCGGATGAGACCGCCCCTTGGCGCCAGGAGATGCGCTCCGAAAGCAGCCCGGCGCCAATCTTCGAAAACGGCATTGAAGGGCAGCTTTTGTTGACCGAAAGCTTCCAATCACCATCTGCTTTTGAAGACGCTCGAAGTTGCGCGCGGCGCGGACCTCCATCATCTCGTGCGTAGGGAAGCCCGCTATGGTGAGGTTGGCAGAAAGGCCACGCTGGCACGGAAGAGGAAAACTCCGAAGGCCAAGTGTGTCCGTCCGTTCGGTTTGAGACTTTCATGATCGGACCAGCATGCTGGTGAGGAAGCTGTTCCAGCAGCGGGGCGATGACCCCTTCTCAAGCGCAGCCGCTGAAGCGGCGGCTTGGCGGGTTCGAAGCATGACGCTAGGGCCCTATCAGCGTGTCCGACAGCAATCCCTCGCTTGCCGATGCGGCGCCCATCGAGCGGCGCTCGACCATCCGCCTTCGGCTTTTGCCGCTCGAAGGGCCGCAGGGTCACGGTCCTGCATTCTGGCGCGGTTTCAGTCAAAAGCACGATCGACGAAATCGACGCCGACGAAGGCATTCGGGAAATCTACCTGGGAACGACCGATGCCTCAGGATGCTGATTTGCTCGTGATCGAGCGGCTGGGCGTCGGTTACGGCGGAAAGCGCGTGCTGCAAGGCGTCGCCCTAACTCTGCGCGCCGGCAAGATCGTCGGGGTGATCGGGCGCAACGGCGTCTGTAATGGCATTCTGATGCGGACATTGGCCGGCCCCTTGCACGCAAGCACCGGCAGCATCGCATTTCAGGGCCACGACATCATCGGACGGTCGGCAGATCAGCGCGCGCTCCGGCATCGACTACATACCGGAGGGCCGCGATGTCTTTCCCGAGCAGTTCGTACGCGAGAACCTGCTCGTTGGCGAGACCGCGGGCAGCCGCTGCGCGAAGCCCGATTGCGGCAAAGTCTACGGTTTCTTCCGGTTCTAGAGGAGCGGTCACGTCGGCGGGCCCGGCCCGCTCTGGGGGGGCAGCAGTAGGAATCGCAAGGCCGTACGTCGCGTTGACTGATGCCGCCGTGGCGCATGCCCAGCCGGGCCGAATATTCGTGCTCTTCGCAGCGAACGGCAATTTCGTCCCGCTAACCGATTGCGGCTCCGCCGGATTTCGCTGCGCCGTCCACGAATGGTCGGTCTTCTGGCTGTGCTGCCTCCTGAAAATCCGCCGCTGCGCTGCAGCGTTGTTTTCGCGAGCGCGCGCAGCTGATTGTCGGCGTGGCGACGTCTGAGATGGGCCCGGTGTGGGTTTCAGGATTCGGCCGAGGGTCGCGACGGCCGCAAGCCCGAAGTTTCTCCCCGCTGGCGTAGCATGTATCGGGGGGACGGCCTTGTCTGAGCGTTGCCCAGATACGGCGCAGAGTTTCGGCGCAAAGCAGGCACCGGCCCCTTTCGCACGCTTGTGCGAGACGCAAGACCTCTTCTGTCATGCGGGCCGCGGGGCTACTCTGGCAGCTGGTCGAGACCGAACTTGCCATCGTCGGGGGGGGGTACTGAAGGGCGGCGCTCTATGTTCAGAGCTATGGCGACGGACTGACCCGCGCACTCACCGCCTGGTCGAAACCGTGGATTGCGGAACATTGAGGTGGTCTTCTTTCCTTGCGGGGTCCCGTCGGGTGGCGGGATCGTGACATGGCCCGCATGTCGGGAGGCTTTTCGAGGACATGGCGTCAGAAATACCGGTTTTGTGGCTTGATGCAGAGGAGGTCGAGCGGCGCCTGCCGATCTTGCGACCGGGGTGGGCGGAGTGCGGATTCGCGAATGCTGTCGCGGTCGACATCGGTGTTTTCGGATTCGTTCAGCTTTGCCTTAAGCTGGATCAAGGCTGCTGGGGGCGGTGTTGACGGATGACGCCGTCGGAGAACTGGAACGTCGGAACCGGCGGCGGGACATCTGCTGCAATGGCGGCAGGCTGGTCGCGGCGGCGGCGTTGGTCGACGCCGCTGGCGTCCGGGCCGACGAGGTTGCAAATCGCGCGGGTGCGGGGCCGCTGGGGCTCGTGCCGATGCGCCGCAGCGCTGTGAACTTCGATGCGCCCTCCGGCGCTGACCCCGCCACCCTGACGATGGTCGCGGACGCCGACGAGCTCTCGTATCTCAAGCCCGAGGGCGCCGCGCTAATGGCCTCGCCTGGCGATGGCCATCCGAACGGCACCGGCGGCGCGACCTGCCTCACCGGATCGATGAGGCGTTCGGCATCCAAGTACGCCGCCCGCGTGGCGACGTGGTCCGGCCGGCGCACCTTTGCCCCCGACTGCGCGCCTGTTAGCGGCTGGGAACCGGAGGCGCCCGGATTCTACTGGCTCGCCGGAAAGGGGCGGGCCCGGCGTCCAGACGGCCCTCGCGCTCGCCCGCCTCGTCGCCAACGATTAGCCGGGGCGGAACGGTGTGGCGCGGATCGACATGCCCGGCGTGCCTCGTGCCGCGTTCGATCCCGCGGTTCAGGGCGGCTTGGCATGAACGACACAGGCAGGGAGTGACGACATGATCATGCCGACGGTCATGGCGCTCGCCGCCGCTCTGGCGCTCGGCACGGGCGCGGCGCAGGCCCAGTGGGAGCCGGAGGGGCCGATCGCGCTCTGGATAGGTTTCGGTGCGGGTGGCGAGACCGACACGCTCGGCCGCCTCCTGGCCCAGCAGATGTCCGAGGATACGGGGTGGGACTTCGTCGTGGAGAACAAGCCCGGCGGCGGCATTGCAATGTTCACACAGCTCGCCGTAGCCGAACCCGACGGGCAGACGCTGGGCATGGGCGTGACGATGCCGGTCCTTGTCAACCTGACGGTGAGACCCGACGAGGTGCCCTTCGACCTCGACAGCTTCGACTACGTCGGCACCGTCGCCTTGGCGCAGCTCGCGCTGATCGCGCCGGCTGCCGCGCCCTACTCGTCGCTGCCCGAGCTGATCGCGTGGTCGAAGGAGAACGAGGGTGCACTCATTGCCTTCGACGCGCCGCCGCAGGCGCAGCTGATGAAGTTCGTCGCGGCGCAGTCGGATGCCGACTTCCGCCTCGTCTCTACGCAGAGCTCGGCAGAGGAGCTGCAGCAGGTGCTCGGCCGACATGTCGACGCAGCCTTCAACGCGGGCGCGCACATTCCCTCGCTCGAGGCGGGCGAGGTCAAGATGCTCGCCTCGGCCAACGCCCAGCGGCATACCTACGCCCCGGACGTGCCGACGATGCGCGAACAGGGCTACGACATCTATCTGGACCCGTGGTTCTACGTCGCGGCCCCAGCGGGACTGCCCGGGGACGCCCACACGGCGTTGTCCGGGGCAATGTCCGGGGCGCTGCAGGCAGACGCGCTGCGGCGGGCGATCAAGAACACGATGCACACCGAGCCCGCGGAACTCGGTCCCGAGGCGACGAAGACGATGCTGAACGAGGGGCTGAAGAATGTCGGAACACTCTTCGGGCGCTGACCGCGCCGGCGGCCTTGCCGACCGCGCCGCCGGGGCCGCGGTGGTCGCCTTCGCACTGCTCCTCTGGTTCGCAGCGGTCCCCGACCAGATCGATGCAGTCGACTACGGCTGGATGCGACCGCAGACGCTGCCCCGCATCTGCACCGCTGCGCTCGGTCTGTTTGGTGCGTTGCTGATCCTGCGGCCGGGTCGCGGCGGGATCGCCGTCGACATCGGCGAGCTTGCGCGGCTCGCGACGTTGCTCGCGACGATGGCCGCCGCGGTCTGGGCGATCGGCCAGTGGAACTTCCTCTCCGTCGCGCCGGTGCTCGCCGGCGGGCTCGCGCTTCTGCTCGGCGAGCGCCGATGGTCATGGGTCCTCGCCGCGGCGTGCGGTGCCCCGGCAGCCATCTGGCTGGTCGTCTCCGTGCTGCTTCAGCGGCCGCTCCCCTGAGTGCCGCCCGTCGAGACGGTCTTCGCGGGCATCTCCGATGCGCTGACCCTCGGCAACCTCGCCTTCGTCTTCCTCGGTGTCGCGATCGGACAGATCGTCGGCGCCATGCCCGGCATCGGGCCGGTCATGGCAATGGCCATCGCGATACCCTTTACCTTCACGATGGACCCGCTGGTCGCCATCGCTTTCCTCGTCGGCATCAACAAGGGCGGGCTCTTCGGCGGCGCGATCCCCGCGGTGCTGATGAACACGCCCGGCACGCCCGACGCCGCCGCCACGGCGATCGACGGCTTTCCGCTGGCGCGCAGAGGGCAGCCGCGCAAGGCGCTGAAGATGGCGCTCTACTCCAGCGTCACCGGCGACACCTTCAGCGACCTCGTCCTGATTCTCGCCGCCGCGCCGCTCGCCGCGCTGGCGCTGCGCGCCGGGCCGGTCGAGATCACGGCGCTACTTGTCTTCGCCTTCGCCGTCGTCGCCGGGCTGATGGGCGCGTCGCTGCTGAAAGGCCTGATCGCCGTCGCCGCGGGACTCCTGCTCGCGACGGTGGGGCTCGACCCCGAGCGTGGTAGCCCGCGCTTCGACTACGGCTACTTCCAGCTCTTCGACGGCGTCTCGTTCGTTGCCGTAGCGGTCGGAATGCTGGCCGTGGCGGAGATCCTGCGCCGCCTTGCGCAGGGCTGGGCCGACCGCGATGCCTCGCCGGCGCCGGTCGTGCCGCAGACAGACGCCCCGGGCGCGTCGGGCGTTTCACTGGCCGAGTACCTCTCGGCCTGGCGTGACCTCGCGCGCGGGGCGCTGATCGGCACCGGACTCGGCGCGCTGCCGGGCTTGGGCTCGACCGCCGCCGCCTACATGAGCTACGCCGCCGCCCGCCGGCGCGACCCGGGGCCGGTGCCATGGGGCGAGGGCAACCTTCGCGGCATCGCTGCGACCGAGGCGGCGAACTCGGCGGTCATGGGCGCCAACCTGATCCCGCTGCTCGGCATCGGGATCCCGGGGTCGATCTCGGCGGCGCTGCTGATCTCGGCGTTCATGATTCATGGCATCCAGCCAGGGCCGCTGCTGTTCGAGACGCAGGCGCGCCTGATCTACGGCCTCTTCGGTGCGATGCTCATGGCCAACCTCTGCAACCTGATCGTCGGGCAGGCGAGTTTGCGCCTCTGGGCC
>CAYMRW010000171.1:0-5576 GCA_964392825.1 uncultured Rhodobacterales bacterium | reverse complement strand
GTGCGCGCGGCACCCGTCCGCCTGGAGCGCCTTCAGCATGGCCGCGGGCGCACCGGGGTCGCTGCACCGCGTTGAAGCCGGGGGGCGGCCGCGGCGCTGGCACACGCGCTAGGTGGCGAACCTCAGACCGAGACGAGCGCGAGGACGGCGTCGTGGTCGGAGTCCGAGCGTGGGGCGTCGTGGATGACCTCGCCGCGGCGCATCGCGACGATAAGGTCGGCGAGGCCCCAGGCAAAGTCAAAACGCTGCTCGACGAGGACGATGGCGATCTGCCCCGCCGCCTTGAGGCGTTCGATGACGCGGCCGATCTCGGCGATGATCGAGGGCTGGATACCCTCGGTCGGCTCGTCGAGGAGCAGGACCCGGGGGCGCGTGACCAGCGCACGGGCGATGGCAAGCTGCTGCTGTTGCCCGCCGGAGAGATCGCCGCCGCGGCGGCCGCGCATCTCGGCCAGCATCGGAAAGAGGTCGAAGAGCTCGTCGTCGATGCGCCGGTCGCCGCGCGGCACGCAGGCGAACCCCGTCTCAAGGTTCTCCTGCACGCTGAGAAGGGGGAAGATCTCCCGCCCCTGCGGCACGTAGGCGATGCCGGCCCGCGCCCGTCCCGCGGCACCCCGCGGCAGCGGCCTGCCGTCGAGGCTCATGCGGCCCTTCGACGGATGCCGCCCGGCGATGGCCTTCAGAAGCGACGTCTTGCCGACGCCGTTCAGGCCCATGACGGCCGTCACGGCGCCGGGAGCCGCCTCGAGATCGAGGCCCGGGATGATCACCGAGCTTCCGTAGGACAGCGACAGACCCTCGACGCTCAGCATCAGTGCCGCCCCAGGTAGACGTCGACGACCTGCGGGTCGGCGGTGACGTGGTGGAGGCTGCCCTCGGCCAGCATGCGGCCCTCGTGCAGGACGGTCACGCGGCAGTCGAGGCGGGCGACGAAATCCATGTCGTGCTCGACGACGACCACCGCCCGGGTCCGCGCCGCCTCGACCAGCATCGCCGTCGTCTTTTCGCGCTCGGCGGCGGTCATGCCCGCCGCCGGCTCGTCGACGAGGAGCAGGCGCGGCCGCTGCGCCAGGAGCATGCCGATCTCGAGCCACTGCTTCTGCCCGTGGCTGAGCGTCCCGGCCTTGCGGGGCAGCGCCTCGGCCAGTCCGACCTGATCCGCGATCGCCTCGATGGCGTCCGCGTCCTCGCGCCGTCGGAAGAGAACGGCGAGCGGACCGCGCACGGCGCGGAGCGCCATGGCGAGGTTCTCGTGCACGCTCTGGTCCTCGAAGATCGTGGGCTTCTGGAACTTGCGGCCGATCCCCTCGCGCGCGATCCGGCTCTCGGACAGGCGGGTGAGGTCGAGGCCGGTCTCCCCCCAGCGGATGGTGCCGCGGTCGGGCCGGGTCTTACCGGTGACGAGATCCATGAACGTCGTCTTGCCGGCGCCGTTCGGGCCGATCACGGCGCGCATCTCGGGCTCGCCGATGACGAACGACAGGTTGTCGATGGCACGAAAGCCGTCGAAGCTCTTGGAGACGCCCGAGACCTCGAGGAGCGCGCTCATTCGGCCGGCCGGGGCACGCCCGCCTCCTCCTTGCGGAGCGCACCCGGATCGGGGCCCATGTCGCCCGTGCGGTCGGGCCGGGCGCGGACGAGGCGGTCGACGAGGCCGCCAATCCCCTCGGGCGCCAGGAGCGTGACAACGACGAAGCCGAGGCCGAGCAGGACCAGCCACCAGTCGGTCCACTGGATCTCGTAGAACCCGAGGTCGACGTCGGGTGCGCCGCCGCCGGTGAACCAGGACGACAGGAGCGACACCACGGCGGCGCCGAGGATGGCGCCGTAGAGCCGCCCGCGCCCGCCGATCGCCACCCAGACGGCAAGGTAGATCGAGGCGATGGGCGCGATCTCGCCCGGATTGATGATCCCGGCCTGCGGGTAGTAGAGCGCACCGGCGATGCCGGCGACGATGGCGGTCAGGGTGAAGACCACGAGCTTGTAGGCCTCGACATCGTAGCCGAGGAAGCGCACCCGCGCCTCGTCGTCGCGGATGCCGCGCAGCACCGAGCCGAAGCGGCCGGCGACCGTCCACGCGGCGAGCACGTAGCCGAGCCCGAGCGCCGCGGCGGAGGCCCAGAGAAACCAGAGCGAGACGTGCGCCTGCGGCACGCCCTCGAGCCCGGGGATGTTCTGCAGCCCCGAGAGGCCGTTGTTGCCGCGAAGCCCGGTGTCGTTCTGGAACAGCCAGAGCGACAGCGCCAGCGTGCCTGCCTGGGTCAGGATCGACAGGTAGACGCCGGTCACGCGGCTGCGGAAGGCGAGCCAGCCGAAGACGAGGGCGAGCAGCCCCGGCACCAGCACGACGGCGAGAAGCTGCAGGACCAGGCTGTCGGCGAAGGCCCACATCCATGGGAACTCGTCGCCGCCGACGACGCCGAAGATCTGGCTTGCCGCGGCCGCGTCGATCTCCTCGGGCGTCGGCGGCAGGGGGCGCTGGGCGAGCTGCGCGGCGACGATGCCTTCGGTTCGCGCCGTCATCAGCCACATGCCGATGGCGTAACCGCCGATCCCGAAGAACGCCATGTGCCCGAGGCTGAGGATGCCGCAATAGCCCCAGACCAGGTCCATCGCCACGGCGACGAGGCAGAGGCAGAGCGTCTTGCCGAGCGTCTTGACGAAAGAGGTGGAAATCATGCCGGCATCGGCCAGGAGCGTCGCGCCGAGGGTCGCTAGGGCCAGCACGGAGAGCACGACGAGAACGTCCGGCCGGCGCAGGACGAGCGGCCCGCGGCGGGGCGTGCCGGGGGCGTGAGCGGCGCCGGCCATCAGCCCGCCGCCCCCGGCCCCATGCCGCGGTTCAGTTCACGGCGAGCGTGAACTCGTCGTCGTAGTAGCTCCGCGACTCCACGAGGCAGAAGCTCTCCTCCGAGAATGCGAAGATGGTGGCGACCTCGGCCACGACGGAGATCCGGCAGAAGGCGCCTTCGATCTGCATCGATGCGGGGCATTCCTGCAGGTCCGTGTGCGGGACAGACGCCTCGAAGGTGTCGTAGCTGAGAGCGCAGTCGCTCGCGTCGTCTTGAGCGGCGGCAGCGTGTGCCATCGTCAGCAGCGCGGCGGTGACGGCGATTTTCATCTTCATTACGTGTTCCTCCCCCCCTGAGTAAACGACTCAAGTATAGCAGGGACGAACCGCCGATGCCGTTGATCGCGGTCATTGACATCAATCTCCCGCCGCGCGGCCGCGCTGCACGACGAGGCCGCGCGGTCGGAACTGGATGAAGAGGATGACGAAGAGGATCATGTAGGTCTGCGCGGCGAGCGTGTTCGAGGGATTCAGCCACTCGATCCCCTTCTGCAGCCCGCCGATGAGACCGGCGCCGGCGAGCGTGCCGAAGACGCTGCCGACGCCGCCCACGACGACGGTCATGAAGCTTTGAACGATGTAGGCCGCGCCCATCTCGGAGGTGACCTGCGCGTAGAGGCCGATGGCGACGCCCGCGACCCCGGCGATCCCCGAGCCGAGGCCGAAGGTCAGCATGCCGATGCGGTCGGGATCGATGCCGAGGCTGGCGGCCATGCCCGGGTTCTGGGTCACCGCGCGCACCTCGAGCCCGAGGCGGGTGCGCCGGAGGATCAGCACGATCAACGCGAAGAAGAAGAGCGCGAGGACGAAGATGGCGACGCGGATCCAGCTGACCGAGACGACGTCGTTCAGCGTCCAGGCGCCGGCCAGCCAGTCGGGCGAGGTCAGAGGCCGCGCCTGCGTGCCGAAGACGTTCTTGGCGATCTGCTGGAGCGCGATGGAGATGCCGAAGGTGGCGAGCAGCGTCTCGAGCGGGCGGTGCAGCAGGTGGCGGATCACCAGCCGCTCGAGCAGGACACCCGCGGTGGCGCCGACAACGAAGGCGAGCGGCAGGGCCACGATCAGGCTCGCCGTGTAGCCGGGCACGATCTGCTGGACGACGTAGCCGGTGTAGGCGCCCATCATGATGAACTCGCCGTGGGCCATGTTGATGACGCCCATGACGCCGAAGGTGATGGCGAGCCCGACCGCGGCGAGGAAGTAGATCGAGGCGAGCGACAGCCCGTCGAGGCCGAGATCGAGGGCCTGCGCCCGGGCGACGCGGGCCCCGACCTCGTCCGCGGCGGCGCGGGCGGCGTCGGTGATCGCCGGATCGGGCTCGGTGTAGATGTCGAGAATGGCGTGGCGTTCGAGCGCGGCGGTACGTTCCGCGTCGCTCGGCCGAGGCGGCGCGTCGCCCCTGGCGGCCAGCGCGGCGTAGGCCTGCCAGCGCGCCGCCTCGCTGTCGAGGTCGGCCACGGGGATGCCCGCGACCGCGCCATCCTCGATCGCCGCCACGAGGGCGTCATCGCGCTGGGCGGCGGCGACGGGGGGCGGCGCCAGATCCTCCTGCACGAGGAGGGCATAGGCCTCGTCTTCCGCGAGGTCGTCGCCCGGGGCGAGCCGGCGTGCCAGGTTCGCCCCGGGCGGCACCTCGCCTTCGGGGGCGACGACGCGGCGGGTGTCGAGAATTTGCGAGAGGGTCGCGCGCCGGTCGATGGAGAGGCCGTCGGCGAGAGCGGCGATCGCCGCGATGCGCTCCCCTGCCGTGTCGCCAAAGCGGGCCGTCAGCTGCCGCTCGAGCTCGCGCTTGCGCGCCGCGAGCGCGGCGTCGGGCTCGTCCGGGATCGACTCGCGGAGGGGCGCGAGCAGATCGGGGCCCGGGTCACGGGCGAGCGCGTTCAGCGCACGGGCGCGCGTGCCACGATCGGGGTCGGAAAGCTGGAAGCGCACGAGCGCGGTGGCGATGACGCGGCGGACGCCGGCGTTGGGCCGAAGCTCCTTGGCCTCGCGGCGGCCGACGCGGACCTCGGCGCCGGTGTCGACGTCGGTGAGGACGTACTCCTCGCCGTTGCTCGAGCCGTAGTAGAAGAGGCCGTCGACTTCGCGCACGACGACGCCCCTGTCGCGCCATGCCTGCAGGAAGTCGGGGAGGTAGGGGAGCCCGGTCGTGCCGAGGCCCTCGATGACGCCGTCGACGGTGCGACGCGAAGCGCGCTCGACGTCCTCGCGATGCGCCTGCAGCGCCGCCTGCAGGGGACCCAGATCCTGCGCCGCGGCCGGCAGCGGCAGCAGGAGGAACACGAGCAGCACCCGCAGGAGCGTCATCGCGAGAACCTTCCCTCACACGGTCCGGACCGACGCCCGGTCCCGCGGGCGTCGGGTCGCTCGGTCGCCCGTCAGTAGTTCGACTGGATCTGCACGCAGCTTTCGGTCTCGGTGTTCCACATGCCGCAGCCGAGCTCAGGCCAGTCCGAGGTGAGCACCGCCGATTCCGGCAGGTGGTCGGTCCAGGCGTCGCCCTCGACCTCCTCGGTCTGGCTGATGATGTCGAACTGCCCGTCCTCGGTGATCTCGCCGATCAGCACGGGCTTGGCGAGATGGTGGTTCGGCAGCATGATCGCGGTGCCGCCGGTCAGGTTCGGAAACTCCTGGCCGTACATCGCCTCGCGGACGGCGTCGACGTCGGTGGTGCCCGCCTCCTCGACCGCCTGCACCCACATGTTGAAGCCGATGTAGTGCGCCT
>CAYMRW010000170.1:0-5600 GCA_964392825.1 uncultured Rhodobacterales bacterium | reverse complement strand
GCCTACGTTGCAGCGGGGCGGATCGACGGCCACTGGCAGCGGGGGACGAACGCCTGGGATCTCGCCGCCGGCCTGGCCCTCGTGCGCGAAGCGGGCGGCCTCGCGGAGGCCATCGGCCCCGAGCGCACGATCCTCGGTCACGGCGAGGTCATCGCCGCGGGGGCCGACATCTTCGGTGCCTTCGCCGAACTCGTCCGCAGCGAATAGGGATCAGCGCCGCCGACCCACCCGCGGCACCGAGGTCCGCACCTCGCGGTAGCGCGTCTCGGGATGCGGCGGATGGCCGTCGGTCCGCCGCCAGAACCCCGGGCCGCCGAGGCGGATCCATACGGGCAGCGTCAGCACGAGCCCGGCGGCGAACCCGCCTGCGTGCGCCCAGTAGGCGACGCCGCCCAGCTCAGACGTCGCCGCGGCGCCGGAGACGACCTGCAGCCCGAACCAGAACCCGAGCATCAGCCAGGCCGGCAGCGGCAGCACGCGGAAGATGACAATGAGGATGATGAGGACGTCGACTCGGGCGCGCGGGAACAGGAGCAGGTAGCCCCCCATGACCGCGGCGATGGCGCCCGAGGCGCCGACCATCGGGATCACCGAGTCGGGGTCGGCCGCCACCTGCGCGAAGCCAGCGGCGACGCCGCCGGCGAGGTAGAAGCCGAGGTAGCCCAGATGCCCCATCTCGTCCTCGAGATTGTCGCCGAAGATCCACAGGAACAGCATGTTGCCGCCGAGATGCATGAGCCCGCCATGCATGAACATCGACGTCAGGTAGCGGGTGGGGTCGTTCGCCGCCGGGATCAGCGCCCATTGGCGGAAGAAGGCCTCCAGCGCCGAGGGCTGCGAGAAGAGCGGCCAGTAGGAGAGGAAGACGAGAACGTTCAGGGCGATGAGCGCATAGGTGACGTAGGGCGTTCGCGTCGACGGGTTGTGGTCGCGGATGGGCAGCATGCAGCTTAAGCTGATGGTTCGGCGGCCTGGGTCAAGCGACGGCATGGCCGCCGTCCCGCGGTCCGCTCTCGCGCCATCGCGCGCGATGTGGCAGACCCGGGTCCGTGCGGACGTGGCGGAACAGGTAGACGCAGCAGACTTCAACGGAGTGCCCGCGGGGAAACCTGCGGTGCAGAACCGCTCAAATTCGGGGAAAGCTCTGGCGGTCGCCCGCCGTGCCGATCCCGAGCCAAGCCCGGGGGCGCCTCGTCGCCGGGAAGGTGTAGAGACTAGACGGGCGGCGCCTAAGCCCCGGGGACGCCTTCGGGGGACGGCGAAGGGATAGTCCAGACCACGAACGCCCGTCGGGGCGGCGGCGAAAGCCGAAGTGGTACGAAAATCTGCTTTCCGAACGGAAGTGCGGGTTCGATCCCCGCCGTCCGCACCAGCCTCCCGCGGGCCGCCGTCGACGAGCGGCGATCCGCGCCGGGCGGGGCGTCGGGGCCTGGCCGGCGGCGGCCATCGCGCCGTTTACACGGCCATCGGCGTGCCTCACGGTTCCCGCGAAACCGTCCTTCAGGGGGAAACGCCGCAGATGATCCGAAGCCGCCCGTCGCGCCCGCCGCCGCCGCTTCGCGGCCGGTCGCACCTTCCGCTCTCCACGGCCGGCGGCGGGCGGCGGGCTTTCGCATGACGCGTCCGAACATCCTCATCCTGATGGTCGACCAGCTGGCCGGACCACTGTTCCCCGACGGGCCTGCGGGCTTTCTGCACGCGCCGAACCTCGCCCGCCTCGCCGAGCGGTCGACCCGCTATGCCGCGGCCTACACCGCGAGCCCGCTCTGCGCGCCGGCGCGGGCATCGTTCATGTCGGGGCAGTTGCCCAGCCGCACGCGGGTCTACGACAACGCGGCGGAGTTCGCCTCCGACATCCCGACCTACGCCCATTACCTGCGCCGGGCGGGATACCTCACCTGCCTCTCGGGCAAGATGCACTTCGTCGGGCCCGACCAGCTCCACGGCTTCGAGGAGCGGCTCACGACCGACATCTATCCCGCCGACTTCGGCTGGACGCCCGACTACGGCCGCCCCGAGGAGCGCATCAACTGGTGGTACCACAACCTGTCGTCGGTCGCCTCCGCGGGCGTGGCCGAGATCACCAACCAGCTCGAATACGACGACGAGGTGACCCATCACGCCGTGGCGAGGCTCTGGGACCTGGCGCGGCGCCGGGACGACCGGCCGTGGTGCCTGACGGTCAGCTTCACGCACCCGCACGACCCCTACGTCGCGCGGCCGCGGTTCTGGGATCTCTACGACGCGTGCCCGGCGCTCGACCCCACGAGCCCCCCCATCCCCTACGAGGCGCAGGACCCGCACTCCCAGCGGCTGATGCGTTCCTTCGACTACGCCGCGTTCGCGATCACCGATGACGACGTCCGGCGGGCCCGCCGCGCCTACTTTGCCGGCATCAGCTACGTCGACGAGAGGATCGGGGAGATCCTCGACGTGCTGGCTCGCGGCGGGTTCGTTGACGACACGGTCGTCGTGTTCCTCTCGGACCACGGCGACATGCTGGGCGAGCGCGGGCTGTGGTTCAAGATGAGCTTCTTCGAGGGCTCGGCGCGGGTGCCGCTGATGATCGCGGCGCCGGGCATGGCGCCCGGCCGCATCGACGCACCCGTCTCGACGCTTGACGTGCTGCCGACGCTCGCCGAGTTCGCCGACATCCCGCTCGATCACATCGCGCCCTGGACCGACGGCGAAAGCCTCGCCGCGGGCGCCGGACGTCGCGGGCCGGTGCCGATGGAGTACGCCGCCGAGGGCTCGCACGCGCCGCTCGTGGCGCTCCGCCACGGGCCCCACAAGCTGATCCTCTGCGACCTCGACCCGCCGTTGCTCTTCGATCTCGCCGACGACCCGGGGGAGGTGCGGAACCTCGCCGCCGAGACCGGGCACGGCGACACGCTCGCGCGGCTGGCCGCCCTGGCTCGTGAGCGGTGGGATCTGGGCCGCTTCGACGCCGCCGTTCGCGAGAGCCAGGCGCGCCGGCACGTGGTCTACGCCGCGCTTCGCAACGGCGCCTACTACCCCTGGGACTTCGAGCCGCTGGCCCGCGCATCCGAACGCTACATGCGCAACCACATGGACCTGAACGTTCTGGAATCGGCGCAGCGCTACCCGCGTTGAGCCGGGTCCCGGGCGCGATCGCCGGCCAGCCGCGTCAGGAGGGCCGTCGCCGCCGCTGGGTTCCGCGCCTTGGCCCCGGCGATGACGTAGAGGAAGACCTCGCGCGGCTCGGCCCCGAGCGCCGCCGTCAGGAGCGGCAGGTCGTCGGGCGTGCCGCCGGCGGCCCACGTCTCCGCCCGCGCGGCCCAGTGATCGAGCGCGGCGGGCGGGTAGCCCGTCGGCACGTCTTCTGCCGTTCCCATGATCCGCACATAGACGAAGTCGGCGGTCGGGTCGGCGATCGGCGCGTACTTGGAATCGCCGTCGAAGACCATCGCGACGCCGCGGGCCCGGGCCGCCTCGACGACCTCGGGTTTGGCAAAGCTCGCGTGCCGCGCCTCGACGGCGTGCCGCAGGGGGATGCCGTCGACCGCGCGGGGCAGGAGGTCGAGGAACGCCGCGAAGTCGTCCGCCTCGTACCGCTTCGTCGGCGCCAGCTGCCAGTTGATCGGGCCGAGCCTGTCGCCGAGCTCCACGAGCCCGCTCGTGACGAAGCGCCCGATGCTGTCGCCCGCCTCGGCCAGCACCTTGCGGTTCGTCGCGTAGCGCGGCGCCTTCAGGGCGAAGACGAAGCCCTCGGGGGTGGCCTTTCGCCACTTGGCGAAGGTCGAGGGCGCCTGCGTGCGATAGAAGGTGCCGTTGATCTCGATCGTCGTCATCTCGCGGCTCGCGTAGTCGAGCTCGCGCGCCTTCGGCACGTCGGCAGGGTAGAAGGTCTCGCGCCAGGGCGCAAAGCTCCAGCCGCCGATGCCGACCCGTATCCTGCCGTGTGCCGCCATGTCGTCTTCTCCGTTCCGAGCCAGCAAGACCGTTCCGCGCGCGCCGGGCTCGGGTCAGCGCCGGCCGAAGACCTGGAATTCGGTGATCCTCAGACGGGTGACGACGCGGCGGTCGCCCTGCGGTTCCCAGCGGATGCGCACCTCGTCCCCGGTCTTCAGCAGCGTCGTCGGTATCGCCGCGGGCACGTCGTAGTCCGTGCCGCGAAGCGTCAGTACCCGGGCCCCGCGATCATAGTAGGCCTTGCCCGTCTCGGTCTGAAGGTTTGCGGGGCTGGCGCAGCCGGCGGCCAGAGCGAGCCCCGCGGCGAAGAGCGGCCGGACGAGGCGGAGGACAGGACGCGGGCGGGCCGGGCCCGACGCCGGCGCGCCGGCCCCCGATCGGATGGCAGGAGCGGTCAGGACCGACCCCCGGCGAAGCGCGTCTGCCACGCCTGCCGCTCCTCGTCGGTGATCTTGCGGAAGAGCGTCTCCGGCACGGCGACCGGGATGCCGGGGGCGAGCGCATCGAGGCGTGCGGCGAGGTCGTCCGGCCAGCCGGGATCGTCGTCGCCCGTCGTCGCGACGAGAATCTCGGCGGCGTCCGGAACGAAGGGCGCCGAAAGGACGCCGTAGAGCCGGACGAGGTTCAGCGACAGCCGCACCGCCACGGCGGCGCGCTTTGGGTCCGCCTTGATCGCGGCCCAGGGCGCCGCCGCCTGCAGGTACTCGTTTCCCGCCTGCCAGAGGCCGCGCAGCTCGGCCGCGGCCTTGCGCACCTCGATCGCGTCGAGATGCGCCTCGTACCGCCGCACGCGGGCCTCGAGGTCTGCGGCGAGCCCGCGCTCCGCCTCCCCCCAGGCACCGCCTTCGGGCACGGCGCCGTCGAAGCGCGAGCGGCAGAACTTGGTCACGCGGCTGACGAAGTTGCCCAAGACGTCGGCGAGGTCCTTGTTCACCGACGCCTGGAAATTCTCCCAGGTGAACTCGCTGTCCCCGCTCTCGGGCGCGTGGCTGAGGAGCCACCAGCGCCAGTAGTCGGCGGGCAGGATCTCGAGCGCGTCGTCCATGAAGACGCCGCGGCCCTGGGAGGTCGAGAACTGGCCGCCGTCGTAGGTCAGGTAGTTGAACGCCTTGATGTAGTCGACGAGCTTCCAGTCCTCGCCGGACCCGATCAGCGTCACCGGGAAGCTCAGCGTGTGGAAGGGGACGTTGTCCTTGCCCATGAACTGGACGTAGCGGACGTCGTCGGCGCCCCTCCCGGTGCGCCACCAGCGCTCCCAGGAGGCCGCGGGCAGGCCATGTTCCTCGGCCCATTCGGCGGCGCAGGCGATGTACTCGATGGGCGCGTCGAACCAGACGTAGAAGACCTTGTCCTCCATCCCCGGCCAGGGCTCGGTGCCGCGGCGGACTGGCACCCCCCAGTCGAGGTCGCGGGTGATGCCGCGGTCCTGCAGCCCCTCGTCGTCGTTCAGCCACTTCCGCGCGATCGAGGTTGTCAGGATCGGCCAGTCGGACTTGCCGTCGATCCACGCGTTGAGGCGGTCGCGCATCCGCGACTGTAGCAGGTAGAGGTGCTTGGTCTGCCGCACCTCGAGGTCGGTGCTGCCGCTGATCGCCGAACGCGGGTCGATCAGGTCGGTCGGGTCGAGCTGCTTGGTGCAGTTCTCGCACTGGTCGCCGCGGGCGCGC
>CAYMRW010000169.1:0-5618 GCA_964392825.1 uncultured Rhodobacterales bacterium | reverse complement strand
CCGGACCTCGATCGAACGGCGCTTCATCGGTCAGGAGAGGGTGGTCGAGCTGGTGTTGTCGGCGCTTCTCTGCGGCGGCCACGGGCTCCTGATCGGGTTGCCGGGGCTGGGCAAGACGCGACTCGTCGACACGCTCTCGACCGTGATGGGGCTGAACGGGCGGCGCATCCAGTTCACGCCCGACCTGATGCCCGCCGACATCCTCGGCTCGGAGGTGCTCGACACCGCGGCCGACGGCAGCCGCGCGTTCCGTTTTATCGAGGGGCCGATCTTCTGCCAGCTCCTGATGGCCGACGAGATCAATCGGGCGAGCCCGCGGACGCAGTCGGCGCTCCTGCAGGCGATGCAGGAGAAGTCGGTGACGGTCGCCGGCGAGGCGCATCCGCTGGACCTGCCGTTCCACGTCCTCGCCACGCAGAACCCGATCGAGCAGGAGGGCACCTATCCCCTGCCCGAGGCGCAGCTCGACCGGTTCCTCGTGCAGATCGACGTCCCCTACCCAGACCGCGACACCGAGCGGAACATCCTCCTAGCGACGACCGGCGTCAGCGAGGAGACGGCGACGCAGGTCTTCACCGGGCCCGAACTGATGGAGGCGCAGGTCCTTCTGCGGCGGATGCCGGTAGGCGAGGCGGTCGTGGAGACCATCCTCGACCTGGTGCGCGCCTGCCGCCCGGGCGACCCGACCGCCCCCGAGCCGGTACGTCAGCAGGTCGGATGGGGCCCGGGGCCGCGCGCCGCGCAGGCGTTGATGCTGACCGTGCGCGCGCGGGCGCTCCTGCAGGGGCGGCTCGCGCCGTCGGCCGAGGACGTCGCGGCGATGGCCGAACCCGTGCTGACCCACCGTATGGCGCTGACCTTCTCGGCCCGAGCCCGCGGCGAGAGCCTGCCGGGGCTGATCGCCGACGTGGCCTCGCGCATCACGCGGGTCGAGGAAGCGGCTTGACGAGCCCCCTCCGCGACACCGAGGGGCGGCAGGACGCGGCGCTGCTCAGCGGCCGCGCGGAGACGCTGGCCGCGCCCCTGCCGCCGCTTCTCGCCGCGGCCGAACATCTCGCGGCGACCGTCCTTCTCGGGGCGCACGGACGGCGCCGCCCGGGCCTCGGCGACGAGTTCTGGCAGTACCGCCCGGCGCACGGCGGCGACGAGGCGCGCGCCATCGACTGGCGCCGTTCGGGGCGGTCCGACGCGCATTTCGTCCGCGAGAAGGAATGGCAGGCGGCGCAGAGCGTCATCCTGTGGGTCGACGGCGCCGCGTCGATGCGCTTCGCCTCGTCGCCCAAGCTGACGACCAAGGCGGACCGGGCACGTCTGCTTGCACTCGCGCTTTCCGTCCTGCTCGTCCGCGGCGGCGAGCGCGTGGGGCTTTCCGGCATGGAGTTGCCGCCGCGCTCGGGCGAGGTGCAGCTGATCCGCCTGGCCGCGGTCCTGGCGGGCGCCGACGAGGATCGCGACTTCGGCGCCCCCGAGGCGCGCGGGATGCTGCCGCACAGCCGCGCCGTCTTCGTCTCGGACTTCCTCGGCGATCCCGAGCCGGTCGAGGCGGCGCTGACCAAGGCCGCCGACCGCGGCGTCAAGGGCGCGCTCGTGCAGGTGCTCGACCCGCAGGAGGAGGCGTTTCCGTTCGACGGGCGCACCATCTTCGAGAGCGTCGGCGGCACCGTGCGGCACGAGACGCTGAAGGCGGGCGATCTCCGTAGCCGCTACCTCGACCGGCTGGCCGAGCGCAAGGCGCGCCTCGAAGCCCTTGCCCGGACCACCAGCTGGCAGTTCTCGACGCATCATACGGACGACGCGCCGGCGGCGGCGCTGCTCTGGCTCTACGCGGCGCTCGAGCGCGTGCATTGATGTGGACCCTCGGCCCCTTGGGCTTCACCGCTCCGCTCCTCCTCGTGGCGCTCCTGGCGCTGCCGATTCTGTGGCTGATCCTGCGCGCGGTGCCGCCGGCGCCGATCCGCCGGCGGTTCCCTGGCGTCGCGCTGCTGCTGGGGCTGACCGACGACGAGACGCAGACCGACCGGACGCCCTGGTGGCTCCTGCTGCTGCGGATGCTTGCCGTGGCGGCGGTGATCGTCGGCTTCGCCGGGCCGGTCCTGAACCCGCAGGCGGAGCGCGCCGGCACCGGCCCGCTCCTCGTCGTCATGGACGGCAGCTGGGCCGACGCGCGGGACTGGACGCGGCGCAGCGATCGGGTCGCGGCGCTCCTCGACGAGGCGTCGCGTTCCGGGCGCACGGCGGCCGTCGTGACCCTGACCGACCCGCCCGAGGCCGGCGCGCCGTTCCAGGCGGCCGACGCCTGGCTGCGTCAGCTCCCGTCGGTCGAGCCTTCCCCATGGCGTCCCGCGGGCGAGACCGTGCTCGCCTGGGCCGAAACGCTCGAGGGCGAGTACGAGACGTTCTGGATGTCGGACGGCCTCGCCGCCCCGTGGCGGGCGGAGATCCTGGAGACGTTCGAGGCGGCGGGACCCGTGACCGTGTTCGAGAGCCCGCGCCCGATCTACGGTCTGGCCGCCGCCCGGTTCGAGGACGGCGCCATCGTCGTGCCGGCGCGCCGCGCCATGCCCGCGGACGCTGCCGAGGTCGAGATCGTGGCGCACGGCACCGACCCCGCGGGCGCGCCGCGCGAGCTCGCCCGCGGCACGGCGGCGTTCGCGGCGGACGCGACGGAGGCGGAGTTGACGCTGTCGCTGCCGCCCGAACTGCGCAACCGCATCACGCGGTTCGAGATCGCCGGCGTCCGCTCGGCCGCGGCGGTGTCGCTCACCGACGATTCGCTCCGCCGGCGCGAGGTGGCGTTGATCGCCGGATCGGCCGATCGCGAGGGGCTCGAGCTCCTGTCGCCCACGCATTACCTCGAACAGGCCCTGGTGCCGACCGCCGACCTCATCGACGGCGCGCTCGAGGACGTGCTGCTGGCCAGTCCCGACGTGATCGTGCTGGCCGACGTTGCGCGCGTCGACGCGACGGGCGCGCTGCTCGAATGGGTCGAGGCGGGCGGCCTCCTCGTCCGCTTCGCCGGCCCGCGCCTCGCCGCGTCCGAGGTCAGCCGGCGCGAGGAGGATCCGCTGATGCCGGTGCGCCTGCGCGCCGGCGGCCGCAGCGTCGGCGGCGCCATGAGCTGGGGCGAGCCGAAGGCGCTAAGCCCGTTCGGCGAGGAGTCGCCCTTCTTCGGCCTCGACCTGCGCGACGACGTCCGCGTCAGCGCGCAGGTCATGGCGCAGCCGGACCCCGAGCTGTCGGACCGGACCATCGCGGCCCTCGCCGACGGCACGCCCCTCGTCACCCGCAAGCGGCTCGGCCAAGGGCAGGTGGTCCTGTTCCACGTTACCGCCAACGCCGAATGGTCGACGCTGCCGCTCTCGGGGCTGTTCGTCGAGATGCTCGACCGGCTCGCCGTGTCGACCCGCCCGACCGGCGCCTCCGCCGACGAGCTCGCCGGCACCGTCTGGCAGGCCGACGAGGTGCTGACGGCCTTTGGCGAGGTGGAGGACGCGGGCACCCTGCCCGGCGTTCCCGGCGAGCGCCTCGCCGAGGCCGAGCCCGGCCCCGACCTGCCGCCCGGCCTCTATGCCGGGGAGGACCGTCGGCTGGCCTTCAACGTCGTCGGCGCCGAGACCGACCTGACCCCCACCGCGTGGCCCGATCGGGTCGCCGTCGAGGGGCTCGACGTCGCGCGCGAGGTGCCGCTCAAAGGCGTGCTGCTGGCGGCGGCGCTGATCCTGATGTCCCTCGACATCCTCGCGTCGCTGGCGCTCTCGGGGCGCCTCAGGGGGGCTGCCGCCGCGCTCGTGGCGCTGGCCCTCGTGCCCGCCGAGGCGTCGGCGCAGGAGGCTCCGCAAGTCATCGAGGCCACGAGCAGCGTGGTCCTGGCGCACGTCGTGACCGGCGACGATCGGGTCGACGAGGTTGCCGAAGCCGGACTCCGCGGCCTCGGGCGTGTCCTTCTGCAACGTACGTCGGTCGAGCCGGCGGACCCGATCGCCGTCGATCTCGAGACCGACGAGCTGTCGTTCTTCCCGTTCCTCTACTGGCCGGTGACGGCGGATCAGCCGCGCCCCTCCGACGAGGCCTACGCCAAGCTCAACCGCTACCTGCGCACGGGGGGCATGATCCTCTTCGACACGCGCGACGCCAACGTCGCGGGCCTCGGCTCCTCGACGCCCGCGGGACGGCGGCTGCAGGAACTGGCGGCGCCGCTCGACATCCCGCCGCTGGAACCCATCCCCTCGGACCACGTGCTGACACGCACCTTCTACCTGCTGCAGGCGTTCCCCGGCCGCTTCGCCGGCCGCGACGTCTGGGTGGAGGCGGCGCCCCCCGACGCCGAACTGGTGGAGGGGATGCCGTTCCGGAACCTCAACGACAACGTCACCCCGGTGGTCATCGGCGGCAACGACTGGGCGTCGGCCTGGGCGGTCGACGCGCGCGGCGCCGCGATGTTCCCGGTCGGCCGCGGCTATGCCGGCGAGCGTCAGCGGGAGATCGCCATGCGCTTCGGCGTCAACCTCGTCATGCATGTCCTGACGGGCAACTACAAATCCGACCAGGTCCACGTCCCGGCGCTGCTCGACAGGCTCGGACAATGATCGGCGTGCGGCGCGGGGCGGCCGGGGTCGGATGCCGTCGGCGGGCGTGTCCTGGGGCCGAAACGGCGCCCGGCGCTGAGGCGGCCGGGAGCGGGCGCGGATGAGCGGCGCGGTGGTCTTCGACCCGCTCCTGCCCTGGCCGCTTCTCGCCGTAGTGGCGGCGCTGGCGGTGGCATGCATCGCCGTTGCGGTCTGGCGACGCCTCGCGGGCTGGTGGCTGCGCGGGCTCGCGGCCGTCGCGCTTCTCGCCGCCGCGGCCAACCCGTCGCTTCAGGACGAGGAGCGCGCAGGCCTGAGCGACATCGTCATCCTCGTCGTCGACCGCAGCGCCAGCCAGCGCCTCGCCGACCGCGCCGACCAGACCGAGGCGGCGATCGCCCGCGTCGAGGCCGAGGTTGCCGCCCTGCCCGATACCGAGCTGCGCGTGGTCGAGGTCGGCGACGATGCCGAGAACCGCGGCAGCCTGGTGATGACCGCCCTCGCCGAGGCAACGGCGGAGGAGCCCGTGGCCCGGATCGCCGGCGCCATCCTGCTGACGGACGGACAGCTCCACGACGTCGAGCTTGCCCCCGACCTGCCGGCGCCCCTGCACGTGCTGCTGACGGGACGCGAGGAGGACTGGGACCGGCGGCTGGTGATCCGCAACGCTCCCGCCTTCGCCATCGTCGGCGAACCCGTGACGCTGACCATCCGGGTCGAGGATCAGGGCGACGTGCCCGAGGGACTGCCCGCAAGCGCGACCCTGCAGATCAGTGTCGACGGCGGCGAGCCGCAGAGCTTCGACGTGCCGGTGGGCCGCGATCTCGACCTGCCGGTGACTCTGCCGCACGGCGGCATGAACGTCATCCAGTTCGTCCTGCCCGAGGAGGCGGGCGAGCTCACCGACCGCAACAACGCCGCCGTGCTGCAGATCAACGGGGTGCGCGACCGGCTGCGTGTGCTGCTGGTCTCGGGCGAGCCGCATCCGGGCGAACGGACCTGGCGCAACCTGCTCAAGTCCGACTCCTCGGTCGACCTCGTGCACTTCACCAT
>CAYMRW010000168.1:0-5629 GCA_964392825.1 uncultured Rhodobacterales bacterium | reverse complement strand
GATCTGCGCCTGCACGTTTTCCATCGTTCGTCCTCCGGGTCGCCGCGGGATCGGCCCGCAGCAGATTGATCCATGTCAATGACTTGACGCGGAGGTAGGCAGTCGCGGGGAAGCGTCAACTTACGATCCGGTGAGCGGGCGGGACATCCTGGCCGGGGCTCAGCACTCCGGCAGGTTGACCGCGAGGCCGCCCTGCGAGGTCTCCTTGTACTTGTCGTCCATCTCGCGCCCGGTCTGGCGCATCGCCTCGATGCAGTTGTCGAGCGGCATGAAGTGGGTGCCGTCGCCGCGGAGGGCGAGCGAGGCCGCCGAGACGGCCTTGATGGCGCCAAGCCCGTTGCGCTCGATGCAGGGGACCTGGACGAGGCCCGCGACGGGGTCGCAGGTCATGCCGAGATGATGCTCGAGCGCGATCTCGGCGGCGTTCTCGACCTGCATGTTGGTGCCGCCGAGCGCGGCGCAGAGCCCGGCTGCCGCCATCGACGACGCCGAGCCGACCTCGCCCTGGCAGCCGACCTCGGCGCCCGAGATCGAGGCGTTGTGCTTGATGAGACCGCCGATGGCGCCGGCCGTCAGGATGAGGTCGTGCAACCCCTCGCGCGTGGCGCCGATGCAGTGGTCGCGGTAGTAGCGGCAGACCGCGGGAATGACCCCCGCGGCGCCGTTCGTGGGCGAGGTGACGACGCGGCCGCCGGCGGCGTTCTCCTCGTTGACCGCCATGGCGTAGACCGAGAGCCAGTCGTTGACGACGTGGGGTTGCGACCGGTTCAGCCCGCGCTCGGCCAGGAGCTGCTCGTGGATGGCGCGAGCGCGGCGGCGGACGCCGAGGCCGCCCGGCAGGATGCCTGTCTGCTCGAGGCCGCGGTCGATGATCGCCTGCATGGCGTCGGCGAGGGTGTCGAGGCGCGCGTCGAGCTCGTCGCGGGGCATCCGCGTCTCCTCGTTGGCGCGCTTCATCGCGGCGATGGAGAGCCCGGACGTCGCGCCCATCGCCAGCATCTCGGCGGCGGTGGCGAACGGGTGGGGGACGCGCGCCGCGGCGTCGGCGGGGGAGCGGTGGTCGAGCTCGCCCTCCTCGACGACGAAGCCGCCGCCGACGGAATAGTAGGTGCGCTGGGCGCAGACGTGGCCGCCGGCGTCGAGCCCGCGCAGGATCAGGCCGTTGGCGTGTCCGGGGAGCGGCGGGCCGTAGTCGAAGACGATGTCCGCCTCGGGGTCGAAGGACAGCTCGCCCAGGCCCTCCGGCGCGAGGTGGCGCGTTCGCCCGACCGTCTCGGCTACGCGTTCGGCTTCGTCGGGGTCGGCGGTGTCGGGGCGCAGGCCGGCGAAGCCGAGCAGCACCGCCCTGTCCGTGGCGTGACCCCTGCCGGTAAACGCGAGCGAGCCGTGCAGCGTCGCCTGCAGCCGGACCAGGGGGCCGGTGCCGGGGTTGCGGCTCTCGGGGTCGCGCAGGACGTCGAGAAACCGCGCCGCGGCGACCATCGGCCCCATCGTGTGCGAGGACGAGGGACCGATGCCGAGCTTGAAGATGTCGAAGACGCTGAGGAACATGGCTCGCGCGATTTCGCGTCAGCCTAGCACGCTTGGCAACCCGCTTTCTGGGGGGGGGCGGCGTCAGCCCGCGGCGGCGGCGTCCTCGGTCGCGAGGCCGAAGAGCCGCCGCGCCTCCCGCGCCTCGTCCTCGGGCACGCGGTTGGCGCGGATGTAGGCGAGCTTGTCCGCCTCGCGCCCCGACCGCGTTTCCTGGTTCTCGCCGTGCGCCACCAGATACGCCGCTCCGGGGAACGGCACGGGGCGCAGCATCTGGCCGTGCGCCGCCGCCGTCTGCGGGAACTCGAAGTGCCGCACCAGCATCTGCCGCGTCGCCTTGACGTTGCCCGGCACCATCCGCACGGCCCCAGAGCTGCCGCAGACGCGGTAGAAGGGCGCGCGCCTGGGGTGCGCGTCGTCGGGGGCGCCGTGCCGCCCGATGTCGCCTGTCCGCGCGTCGACCGAATAGCCGTCGACGAGGAGCCAGCCATCCGCGGTCTCACGCGCCATCAGCGCGACGAGGTGGGGATGCACGAGGTCGTCGGCGTCGAGCGGGAACAGCAGGGCGCCGGTCTCGGGCTCGCGGGCGATGATCGCCGTGATCTTGGCCCACTTGTCGTCGCCGTCCAGCGGGCGGTCGATGGTCAGCCCCTCGATCCGCGGATCGAGGGGCAGCGCTGGCACGTCCTGGCCGCAGACGACCGCGCGCCAGCGTCCGTCACTTTGACGGACGAGCGAGGCGAGGGTACGCGAGAGGTTGGTCTCGACGACCGACCAGTCCCCCGCCATCGCGCGGGCGATTAGGGGTACGCAGAAGAGGACGGCGGCGTCGCTCACAGGCGTTCGAGCAGCTCCGTCGTCGGCCAGGCGTCGGCCGGCAGGCCGAGCCGTCGCTGCTCGGCCTGCACCGCCTGGCGCGTCATCGCGCCGAGGATACCGTCGATGCCGCCGACGTCGTGACCGAGTTCGGTCAGCCGCTCCTGCAGGCGCACCATCTGCGCGTCCGACAGTGCGGGAGAGGGGTTGCCCGCGTCGTAGACCGGCGCGCCTTCGAGGCGGGTCGCGAAGTAGGCCGCGGTCGTCACGTAGACGAAGCTCCGGTTCCACCCGAAGAACACGCCGAAGTTCGGATAGGCGAGAAAGGCGGGGCCATTGCGCCCCTGCGGCAGCAGGATCGAGGCCGGCAGGTCCGCGATCTCGCCCCAGCGGGGCGCGACGCCCATCGCGCTCCATTCCGGACCCGGCCGCGTCACCTCGAGCCCGGTTTCCCCCCACGGGAAGTCCGCGGGCAGCGTCACCTCCTGCAGCCACGGCTCGTTCGGGCGCCAGCCGAGGGCGCGCAGCATCGCCGCGCCCGAGGTCAGCGCGTCGCGGGGCGATGTCTTGAGGTCGACCCGGCCGCTGCCGTCGGCATCGACGCCGTGCTCGAGGATGTCGCCGGGCAGCATCTGCACCTGCCCGATCTCGCCCGCCCAGGCGCCCTGCATGGCGCCCGGGTCGAGCCAGCCGCGGGAATGGAGCTCGAGCGCGGCGAAGACCTGCGGCCGGAACAGCTCGGGCCGCCGGCAGTCGTGCGCCAGCGTCACCAGGGCGTTCACCGTGTTGAAGTCGCCCTGGACCTGGCCGAAATCGGTCTCGAACGCCCAGAACGCCAGGAGGACGCCGCGGCTGACGCCGTAGGTCTGATCGATCGCGTCGAAGGTGGTGTCGTAGCGCTCGGCCAGCGCCCGGCCGTTCTGGATGCGGTTCTGGCTGATGAGGCGGCGCGAGAAGTCGATGAAGGGCATCTGGAAGACGCCCTGGGCGCGGTCGGCGCGGATGACCGCCGGGTCCTGGCGGACACCCGAGAAGAAGCCGGAGACGGTCGCGTCGTCGTAGCCACGGGCGCGTGCCTCGGCGCCGAGATCGGCGACGAACGCGCCGAAGTCTCCGCCACACGTCTGCGCCATGGCCGTCGCGGGCATGGCGAGCGCGAGGGCCGTGACGATCGCGCGTCCCATGGCGCGGATCCCTCGGCTTCCGGGCGGCGGCCTAACACTCTGGTCATCCCTGTTAACGAGACGTAAGTGAGTTCCGGGCACCATTGATCTTTCCATGAGGCCTTCGGTTCGTCGGGGCATGCGGGGTTGCGGGATGCACGTCCTCATCGTCCAGCCGGATGTCGAGTTGGCGACAATCTGGCGCCGGCACCTGGAACGGCAAGGCGCCACCGTCGACGTGGCGTCGACCCAGGCCGAGGCGATCCACGTCCTGCAGAGCCACGACGCGATCTCCGTCGTGATCCTCGACGTCGTGCTCGAAGCGGGGTCGGCGTTCGCGGTCGCCGACATGACGAGCTACCGCCAGCCGCAGGCCAAGGTCGTGTTCGTCACCAGCACGACCTTCTTCTCCGACGGCTCGATCTTCCGCCACATCCCGAACGCCTGCGCCTTCGTCCGGGCGGAGACCCCGCCCGAGGACCTCGTCGCCATCGTCGAACACTACGGCGGCCGTTAGGAGTAAGTGGCGGAGGCCGCCATTGGTCCGCAAGCGCGTCAGAGACGGGACGTGCCAATCAGGCGCTACTCGATTCTCTCCGGTTTTCGGCAAGGCGCCAGCATCAAGTTCGGGGGACCCGATTTCCGGCGTCTTCGAAGGTGACAGGCGGTACAGGTCAGACGGCCGCGGTCGGTCACATCTGCCGGCGTCGTCCGCCCTTGTCCGGGGGATCGGTCAAAAGGTTGATCAGGGTCGCCCCGATCATCCAGACCGCCAGCATCAGAAAGGTGGCGATGGCGGGAGAGTAGAGCTGGCCGACAAAGCCGCCCAGCCCGACGACCAGACCTACCGCACCATTCAAGCCGTGCAGCTTCCGCCGCTTGGATTTCAGGCTCATCGACCGGTCCTCCGATGCGAACCGTAACGACCGAACCGGTCCCCGTCGTTGATCGGGATCACGTCGGGCCGAGGGTGGATCGGTCCTAGGCGGCCCTCGCCATCTCGCCGCGGCCGTGCGGCTCGTCCCAGTCGAGGACCGGGTTGATCGGGATGATGCGGTGCGGGTTCACCGTCTCGTGGCTGTAGTGGTAGTGCCGCACGATGTGATCGAAGTTCACCGTCTCGGCCACGCCCGGCCACTGGTAGAGCTCGCGGGTGTAGGCCCAGAGGTTCGGGTAGTCCCGCAGGTAGTTCCGGTTGCACTTGAAGTGGGTGTGGTAGACCGCGTCGAAGCGGAAGAGCGTGGTGACGAGGCGCCAGTCCGCCTCGGTGGCGCGGTCGCCCATGAGATAGCGGTTCTGGCCAAGCACGCCCTCGAGCCAATCGAGACTGTCGAAGAGGGCGTAGGCGGCGCTCTCGTAGGCCTCCTGGCTGGTGGCGAAGCCCGCCTTGTAGACGCCGTTGTTGACGGTGTCGTAGATGCGCGCGTTGACCGCCTCGATGCCGCCCCTGAGCGCCTCGGGCCAGTAGTCCTCGGCGTTCCCGGTAATGCCGTCGAAGGCCGAATTGAACATGCGGATGATCTCGGCGGACTCGTTCGAGACGATGGTGTCGCGCTCGCGGTCCCAGAGCAGCGGGACGGTGACGCGTCCGGACACGTCGGGCCGGGCGCGCACGTAGAGGTCGCGAAGATAGGGGAGCCCGTAGAGGCTGTCGCCGGTGGCGCCCGGGTAGTCGTCACGAAGCTCCCACCCCTCGGACAGCATCTCGGGGTGGACGACGTCGACGGTGACGTGCTCGGTCAGGCCCTTGAGTGCACGGAAGATCAGCGTCCGGTGCGCCCACGGGCAGGCCAGGCTGACGTAGAGGTGGTAGCGCCCGCTCGCGGCCTCGAACCCGGCCTCGCCGGTCGGTCCGGCGCTGCCGTCGGCGGTGATCCAGCTGCGGAACCCCGCCGTCGAGCGGACGAACGCGCCGCCGTGCTTCTTGGTGTCGTACCACTGGTCGCGCCAGACGCCGTCGATGAGCTGACCCATGAGGTCCTCCTATCCTTCTTGCAGCGTCCATGTAGCCCCCGGGCCCTGCGGAGGAAACGCGAGGGCCCTGTGCGCTGGCGCCCAGACACCGTCGACGGGGCGGATCCGCAAGACCGCGTGACCCCGCGCGGGGTCTGCTGCGTTGG
>CAYMRW010000167.1:0-5656 GCA_964392825.1 uncultured Rhodobacterales bacterium | reverse complement strand
ACTGCCGTGCCTGGAACGCCGTCGGGCAGAGCGTGGCGTCGGCCGAGGCGATCTCGAGCGCCATGGCGGCGTTGCGCGCGCGTTCGACCATCGCCTGTTCGGCGTCGGGCAGGGGGGCGGCGGCGCCGAGATAGGCGAGGTCGGGCGCCGGATACGCATACCACCACTCGGCATAAGCGACGGTGCGTGCCCCCGGAAAGACGTCGGCGGCGAGCATACCGGCGCCCGTGCCCGCGTGCGAGACGACGACATCGGGCCCGAAACCCTGTCGCCGCATCGCCAGCGCGGCGCGAGCGAAGCCCTGTGCGGCCAGGGCGGCGCGATCGAAGGGCTGCGCATAGGGGTGCGTGCCGGGGGCGGGGGCCCGGTGCGGCGCGTAGGCGAAGGCGGCGCAGCCCGGCACCTCGACCGGCCGCGCCGCGGCGTAGGTGACGGGCCATCCGTGCCGGGCGAGATGCCGACCCAGGGGCCCGAACTGCCCCGGCCCCGCGTCGTGGATGAAGAGGATGCTGGGGCAGGCCGTGCCGATGCGGGCCGGCGACGCCAGGCGCGGATCGCCGTCGTAGCCCATCAGCCGGCGAGCATCGTCCAGATGCCGAGCGCCAGCGAGCAGGTGCCGACGATCAGCGCCGCGGCGACGGCGACGGCAAGGCTGCGGTCGCGCTCGATGCGCTGGGCGGTCTCGGGTGCCGGCAGCGCGGTCTCGATGCGCGCCTGCACCACCTCGATCCGGCCAAGCATCTCGGCGAACTCGGTCTCCGCCCCCTCGGCCTGTCGCCGGGCGATGCCCGCGACGGTCGCGTGCAGCGCGGCCAGTTCGGAGAAGGTCCGCTCCATCAGCCGCCGCTCGGGCGAGGCGGCGCCGCGGGCGCGGCCGACCTGACGCAGCGTGCCCGTCGTGCCGTCGTCGGCGCGGGCAATGGCGGTCACCGTGAACTCGAAGCCGGGCTCGAGCGGCGGGTCGAGCGTCACCGCAAAGCCGTAGCGCCCGGTACCGATGCCGCCCCGCTCGAGATCCGCGCGATGCGCGTCGGCCCGCATCTCGCCGACGACGCGCCCCTCGCGGAGGACGGTCACGGTGACCGCGGCGGCGGCATCGGCGCGGTCGATCGCCCAGCCGCCGGCGCGGCCGGGGCGAGAGACGTCGATGACGCCGTTGATCCGCGGCCCGGGATCGGCGTCGTCGGCACGGAACTCGGTCGGCATCTCGGTCATGGCGGGGGCTCCTCGGAGGGGCGTTTGCGCGGCTTTAAGGCCGCGGCCCTAACCGGGGGCTTAACGCCGGAGGCCGAACCATGCGTCTCGTCCATCTTCTGCTCTTCATCCCGCTCGCGACCCCGGCAGCGGCCGAGATCACGCTCTACGACTGGTCGGACGCGGCATGCGCGCGCTGGGACATCCCCGACACGCCGGCGCGGCTCTGGCGCGACGACGCGGGCGTGGTCCTGCTCGCCGGGTCGGAGCGGAGCCGGGTCAGCGCCGGCCCCGCGCTCGACGCGCTGACGCGCGACTGCGAGGTGCTGCACGAGGGGCGCCGCGACCCCGACCCACAGGCGCATGACGGCCGGGTGTGGGTGCATTCGACCTGGGCCCACGAGGACGGCCGCGTCGAGGCTCTGGGTCATGTCGAGTACCACGGCCACGAGACCGGCCTCTGCGCCGCGGACGCCTACCTCGCTTGCTGGCGGAACTCGATCGTGCCCCTCGTGCGGCAGAACGACGGGACCTTCGTCCGCGACGGGGAGGTGCCGGCGGCGGCGTTGCCCTACAGCTACGACCCCGGCCAGACGCGGCGGACGGGATACTTCAACCCGTCGAACATCCTGCGGAAGGGCGATCACCTCTACGCCTTCGTCTTCTCCGAGGCGCACGGGGCGCAGCGGCGCGGCGCCTGCCTCCTCCGCCGGCGCGTGGAGGGGCGCGCGTGGACGGCCTGGGACGGAACGGACTTCGACGCCCGGCTCTCGGGGCTCGCCGCTCCGGTCCGGGGCGACACCTGCGCGCCCGTGGCGGGCGTCCGGTCGACGCTGTCCTCGGTCGTGCATGACGGGCTGGGCGGCTTTGTCGCCGTCACCGCGCGCGCCGTGGACGGTGTCAGCGGCATCTGGATCCAGCGGTCGGACGACCTCCTGCGCTGGGATGCGCCCGAACTCCTCGCGGCGTTGCCGCTTCTCTGGCGGCGCGACTGCGCGGCGCCGGCGGTCTACGCCTACCCGTCCCTCGTTGCGCCGGGCAGCCGCTCGCGCAACTTCGACACGATCGAGGGGGAGGTTTGGCTGTCCGCCGTACGCATGCCGCTCGCGCCGGACTGCAGCGTCGGGCCCGAGCGCGACCTCGTTGCCTGGCGCCTGAATCGCCAGACCGACGGCGGGCTGGCGCTGGCCGAGCCCGCTCCCTGATCGCCCCCTGACCGCCCCCTGACCGTGCCGCGTTAGCTCGCCGCGGCGAGCTCGGCGGGCGCAAGGCGGGCGACGAGCGCCGCGGGGTCGGCGAGGTCGGCCGCCGCGATCGTCTCGGCCGCGTGCGGCTCGAGCGCGCCCTCCGCGATCTTCGCCTCGATCACCTCAAGAGTCGCCTCGATGTCGTCCATCGGCGCATCGAAGAGGTCGTAGATCGAGTAGCGCCACCACTGCGTCGCCAGCAGACGTTCGACGATCGCCTCGGGGAAGCGCAGGCGCAGGACCCGGCCCGGGGTGCCGACGACGATGGCGTAGGGCGGCACGTCCTTGAGCACGGTGGCACGGGCGCCGATGATGGCGCCGGTGCCGATGGTGACGCCGGACTTGATGAAGGCGCCCTGGCCGATCCAGACGTCGGCCTCCAGCGTGGTGACGGGGCATGAGCCGGGAAAGGGGCGGCTCTGCGAGCGGACGTTCTTTGCCCGGGGGCCGGCCATGAGCTCGTCCCAGCCGTTCACTTCGGGGTAGTAGGCGGTGCGGGACGTGGTCAGCCAGTTCGTCGGGTGCTCGTGGGTGCCGGTGATGACGCCGCTTGCGATCGAGCAGTAGCGGCCGACGCGGAGGTGGTTCAGCGTGCCCCCCGAGAGGTTGCAGAACGCGCCGACGTCGAGGAACGCCCCCGGCGTCACCTGCGAGATGACCGAGGTCGGCCCCTCGAACCGCGACGTCGCAGTGATGCGCCGCGCCTGCGCCAGGCCGGCGAGCTTGAAGCCCCGCGCCTCGAGCGCGCGATAGTCGTCCCGTGTCAGGGACAGCTGTACGTGTCTCATCCCGTTGGTCCTCGTAGCGATATGGGTTAGGCGGTGGCGCGCGACGCGGCTTCGATCTCGTCCCGGATCGCGGAGAGCTCGCGCGCGGACGGGCCGTGATCGGGTGCGAGCTCCAGCGCCCGCTCCTGCGCCGCCGCGGCGGCGGCCAGGTCGCCGTTCCGGCGCTCGACGATGCCGAGGAAGTGCCAGTACTCGCCGCTGTCCGGCTTGAGCTCGGTCGCCCGCATCGCGGCGATGGCGGCCTCGCCGGGTCGCCCGAGACGCAGGAGGTACTCGCCGAGCGCCCGCTGCGCCGCGGGATACGCGGGCAGGAGCGCGGTCGCGGCGCGCACCGCGGCGAGCGCCGCCTCGCCCTCGCCCTGCTCCCACGCCAGGCGGGCGTCGCGGATGCGGACTTCGCATTCCAGCCGGCAGACCTCGTGCGTCTGCACCGCGTGCAGGCGTGCGGCGACGCGCGCGACCACGGACGGATCGGCGTCGAGGGGGTCGGCGGTCTCCGGGTAGGCGGCGAAGTCCTCGTCGAAGAGGGTGTCGCGATCGGGGAAGTGCCGGCGGCAGACCTCGGCGTTCGATTCGCGGAAGAGATCGTAGAACGCCACCGCCGCGCGCCGCGCCGGCCGGGCGCCGTTGCCGGGGAAATGCCGCGCGAGCTGGTCGGCGAGGCGACCGCGCATGACCGAGACCGGGAGGCCCGGGACCGCGTCGAGATGCGCATTGGCGTGCCGCAGGAAAGCCTGCGCCTCGGCGCCGATCCCCTCGTTCATCTTGCCGACGCGGCGGTACGCCTTCGGTTCGCCCAAATCCCACGCGGCGAGGAAGTCGGCGACGATGTCGCCGCCCACGAGCTCGCGTCGGTCGAAGAGCCGGACGTGCACGCGGTCGCGCCCGAAGACCTCCTCCCAGAGCGTCAGCGCCCTGTCGTAGTTGAACAGCGCCGAGTCGGCGGTGACCCGCGGCAGGATGTCGGTGTCGGTGGCGCCGCTCTTCAACCGCGTGGAGTAGAGGCTGAGCGCGAGCTGGTCCTGTCGACGGAGGTAGACGCTGACGTCGATCCGGTCGAAGTGCAGGGCGAGGAGGTCGCGGAGACGCGCGATCTCCTCCCGCGTCGTCAGTCGGCTGTGGCAGTGCTCGTTGCAGAAGACGACGGTGCCGGGCTGGCCGAGTTCGGCTGCGGCGCGCTTCTCGAAGCGGGCGCGAAACGACGGCACCGCCTGGGCCCGGTGCACGCCGAACGGATGGCGCAGCGGGTCGTCGCGCGCATCGTCCATCGCGTAGGCGGCGAGGCCGGTCTGATTCACGTCGCCCGGAAAGCGCGGATAGCGGATGCCGCGCTCGGCCAGCAGGTCGCGGTTCCGGGAGAGGAACGTCTGCAGGGTCGTCGTCCCCGTCTTCTCGGTTCCGATCTGAAGGATGGCGTGGCGTGTCATGGTCTCCCTTCCTATGCCGCTGGGCATTGCCGTCCGGTGAACGGTCATTCCTCGCGGAAGGCGCGGCGCAGATGGCGGAGCATCGGCTCGAGCAGGTAGTCGCCGGCGCGGCGCTCGCCGATCGTCAGCGACACCTCGACCGGCATGCCGGCGCTGAGGACGATCCCCTCGTGCTCGGCCAGCGCCTCGGCATCGAGGGTCACGCGCGCCTCGAAGTACGTCTCGCCGTCCTCGCTCTCGAGCGCGTCGGCCGAGACGAAGGTGACCGTTCCGGGGACGAGCGGCGCGTCGGCGCGCTTGTAGGCGGTCAGCCGCACCTCGGCCGGGCCGCCCGGGCGGACGCTGTCGATGGCCGTTGGCGGCAGCTGGGTCAGGGCCACGAGTTCGTCGTCCTCGGGCAGGATGGTCATCAGCGGCTCGCCCGGGCCGATGATCGCACCCGGCGTGACGGTCGTGATCTCGACCACGCGGCCAGCCTGCGATGCGCGCAGCGCGTGCCGTGCAAGGGCGTCCTCGGCGGCGCGCATCTGCGACTCGAGGCCCTCGACGCTGCGGCGCAGGTCGACGAGCGAGCCCACGATCTCGACGCGGCGCTGCTGGCCGAGGGCTCGGATTTCGCTCTCGGCGCGGGCGATGTCCTGCTCGGCGGCCCGGACACGGCCGCGGTACTCGTCGCGCTCTCCTTCGGCCTGGGCCACGGCGCGGTCGAACTCGAGCAGCCGCTGGCGCGGGGCGGCGCCGCGCCGAGCGAGCTCGGCCACCTGTTCCCGCTCCTCCTCCCAGAGGACGAGCTGTCGCTCGGCGGCGCGGACGCGGGCGGCGCTCGCCCCGATCTCGGCGCGGAGTTGGTCGATCTGCCGTTCCAGCGCGGTGACCTGGCCGGCATGGGCGCCGAGGCGGGCGTCGTGCAGGGCGAGCTCGGCGGTGACGCGCGCCTCGCGCAGTCCGGCGTCGGCCGCCCGGGCGCCGTCGGAGGTCCCCGGCGGGGCCATCCGGGTCA
>CAYMRW010000166.1:0-5661 GCA_964392825.1 uncultured Rhodobacterales bacterium | reverse complement strand
CAGCATGTCGATGACCTCCTCGCCGCGGGTCTCGCCCACGATGATCCGGTCCGGGCGCATGCGGAGGGCGTTTTTCAGGCAATCCCGCTGGGTGACAGCGCCGCGCCCCTCGACGTTGGCGGGCCGGCTCTCCATGCGGCCGACATGGCTCTGCTGCAGTTGAAGCTCGGCCGTGTCCTCGATCGTCAGGATGCGCTCGGAATTGTCGATGAAGGACGACAGCGCGTTCAGCGTCGTGGTCTTGCCGGAGCCGGTGCCGCCGGAAACGATGACGTTGAGCCGCGTCGACACCGCCGCCTCGAGATAGCGCGCCATGTCCTCGGAAAAGGCGCCGAAGCGGACGAGGTCGGGGACGCCCAGCTTCTCCTTCTTGAACTTGCGGATCGAAACCAGCGAGCCGTCGACGGCAATCGGCGGCACCATGGCGTTGAACCGCGAGCCGTCGGCGAGGCGGGCGTCGACATAGGGGTTCGACTCGTCGACCCGGCGCCCGACCGCCGAGACGATCTTGTCGATGATCCGCAGGAGGTGCCGCTCGTCCTTGAACGTGATCTCGGAAAGCGACAGCCTGCCCGCCCGTTCGACGAAGATCTGGTGCGGACCGTTGACGAGGATGTCGTTGACCTCGTCGTCCTTGAGCAAGGCCTCGAGCGGTCCGAGGCCCGTCACCTCGTCGTAGAGGTCCTGATGCAGCCTGGCCCGCTCCTCGCGCCCGAGGACGATGCCCAACTCGCCCAGAGCCTCGGTCGAGATGGCCTCGATCTCGCCCCTGAGCTCCGCCTCGGTCGCGGTGTCGAGCGCGGCGAGGTTCAGGTTGTCCAGCAGGCGCTTGTGGATCTCGACCTTCAGCTCGCCCAGCCGCTCCTTTCGCCGCCGCTCCTTGTCGGCGGGCGCGGCCTGCGCAGCGGGCCTGCGCGGCGGCTCCGGCAGCGCGGGCAGGCCGGCCGGAACCTCGAAATGCGTTTCGGCAGGGTGCGGCTCGGGCTTGCGATAGCGGGAGAACATGGGCTCAGGCCCTCTCCGCTTCGCGGTTCACCGCGTGGATCTGCGCGGCAAGGCGCGCGATCTCGCGGCGGAGCGGGTTGCGTTTCCGGCCGATCGCCAACGGCTCGCCGTTGTCGGAGGCGTCGCGCACGGCGTGGCCGCCGTCCGGCAGCCGCAGCTCGAGGGCGATGTCGAGGCTTTCGGTCATCCGGGCGATGCGGGACGACCCGCCCCAGCCCGGCGCGCGGTTCAGGACGAAGCGCAGCCGGTCCGCAGGCAGGTCCTCGGCCTGCAGCGCGCGGATGACGCGGAGCACGTTCTGGGCCGAACGCAGGTCGAGTTCGATCAGCGCGAAGTAGAGATGCGCCGCCTGCAGCACCGTCTCCGTCCACATGACGAAGGCCGCGGGCATGTCGATCACGACGTAGTCGAAGCTCGACCGCGCCATCGCCACGAGCCGCGCCGCGTCGTCGGGAGTGATCAGGTCGAGCGGCACGAGGTCGGCCGGTGCCGTCAGCACCGAAAGCCGGTCGCGATAGGGAAGAAGCGCCTGCTCGAACACCTCGCGGTCCATCGTCGCGGTCTGCGTCAGAAGCTCCACCACCGCCTCGCGCCTGGGCAGGTCGAGATGCGTGGCGCAGGCGCCGAACTGGAGGTCGAAGTCGAGGAGGCATACCCGCGGCGGCGCCGCCCTGTCGACCGTCGCGAGCTCCCAGGCGAGATTGACGGCGAAGGTCGTGGCGCCGGCGCCGCCTGACAGTCCCTGCACCGGAAGCACGACGCCTCGATGGTCGGGGTCGCCCTGCCGGCGGTCGTAGTGCGGAGGGGGCGCGGCATCGCGCGTCATGCGCGCGATGGCGGCGGCGAGCGCGCCGGGCGGCAGCGGATAGGGAACGAAGCCGCCGGCCCCCTGCGCCAGAAGCTCGTGCAGGTGCATCGGCGACAGCCCGTCGGTCACGAGCAGGAGCCGGTGGCCGAGCTCGTGCGCGGCCCGCACGATTTCGGCGAAAAGCGGCAGATCGCTCGCGTCGTCCGCGGTGATCGCCAGCACCACGAGCTCGATCTCGACCGCGGCGGGATCGGCGAGGAGGCCCGGCCCCTCGTCCAGTCCGGCGAAACCCCAGTCGCCCGCCATCTCGACCTCGAGCTCCGCGGCGAGCTGGCCGAACGCGCCGGCGTCGCGCGCGACGACGCAGGCGCGGAGCGGCGCGGTCTCGATGGTCTTGGCGGCGGATCGCATCATCTCGGGCCGTCTTGCGGTCTGGGGCGCCGGGGCGGCTGCGCGCGGTGCCACGAGGCGCCGCACTGCCGCACCCCGCCGCCGGGGGTCGGGGTCAGGTCGTCCCGAGCTATGCCGCGAAGGGGTTAATTATCCGCCGACGTCGTCCGGAGCGCCGAGACTTCGGGCCGCGGGCATCGAGGCCGCGCCCCAGGTGCCGAGGGACGACGGTCTCCGTGGGCTTGAACAAAGAAAGAGCCGCTGCCGATGGCGCTCGCCCCTACTCGATCGGGGTTCCGGCGGCGACGCCCACGACGCCCGGCGGCGGGAGGGCGCTCAGCACGTACTCGCGGTAGACCACCTGCGCGTACTTGCCGTCGAGGATCGTCGGGTGACTGCGCACGAAGCCTGCGACCTCGGTCACGGCGCGGCGGTTCCGCCGCTCGGGGCCCGCGACCGGCACGGCGGGGCGGCTTTCGCCGTAGGAGACGAGGGCGTCGAGCCGGCCTGGGGAGACGCCGCGCCCCGCCAGGTAGGCGACGACCGCCCGGGCCCGGGCGCGGCCGAGCTGCCGGTTGTAGGCCTCGCCGCCGACGAGATCGGCATGCCCGTAGACGCTGAACCGGACTTCGGGGAACTGGCGCATGAACGCCGCCTGCCGGTCGAGCGCAGCCTGCGCCTCCGCCGTCAGCGCGGCGCTGTCGAACGGGAACGTGACGACGTGCGGGACGGCGGCGGTGAAACGCCGGTCGAGGGCGAGGGCGTAGCCGCCTTCCCCCGTCATCGCCAGGCGGTTGGCGAGGGTCGGGTTGCCGAACCCGCCCTCGTCGAGACCGGCTCCGGCGACCCGGTCGCCCGCGCCGGAGCCGCAGCCGGCGAGAGCGAGCGCGAGCGCGAGCGCGATGACGAGGACCGGGGCGCGCATCCTCAGTCCATCACGTAGCCGTAGGAGCCGCCGAAGTCCTGCCGCGCGACCTCGGCAGCGGCGCCGGTCAGCGGCGCCCCGACCCGGCCGCGCAGGAAGAACTCGGACTCCGTCGGCGGGCGGATGCGGTCGGTCGGCATGGCGAGCGCGGCGCCGCTCACCGGTGCCACGAGATGCGGCGTCACGATGATGACGAGCTCGCTCTGCGACCGCTCGTACTCGGACGAGCGGAACAGCGTGCCGAGGACCGGAATGTCGCCGGCCCAGGGCAATTGCCCCACGGTGTCGCGGAAGTCGTCCTCGAGAAGGCCGGCGATGGCGAAGCTCTCGCCCTGCCGCATCTCGACCGTCGTCGTGGTCTCGCGCCGGCGGAAGGCGTTCACCGAGAACCCGTCGTTCTGGACGGTGATGGAGGGATCGATGCTCGAGACGGCCGCGTTCAGTTCGAGGTTGATCCGCCCATTGTCGATGACCCGCGGAACGAAGGTCAGCTCGACGCCGATGGGCTTGTACTCGATGGTGATGCCGCCGTCCTCGTCGACGACGGGCACGGGGTACTCGCCGCCGGCGAGGAACGACGCCTCCTGCCCCGAGAGGGCGGTCAGGTTCGGCTCGGAAAGCGTGCGGACGAGCCCCTTGGTCTCGAGCGCCTCGAGCAGGACCGAGAGCACGACCTCGCCCACCGTGAAGCCGAGCCCGAGCGCGCCAAAGGTTCCCGGGGCGACGTTCTGCACGACGGAGTTGCCGGCGCCGAGGCCGGTCCCCGGGACCAGCGACGCGGTGCCGGCGGCCGCCGAGAGGCCGGCATCGTCGCCGAGCGAAACCGCGGTCAGGCCGGAGGCCAGACCCTTGCGCACCGAGCGCTGCATCTCGGCGAAGCGCACCTTCAGCATCACCTGTTGCGTGCCGCCCACATCCATGAGGTTCGACACGCGGTCCGGCGCATAGCGGCTGGCGAGGTCGAGCGCGCGGTCGAGCGCGGTGATCGAGGAAACCGTGCCCGACAGGACGATGCCGTCGTTGGCGGTGCGCACCTCGATCGGCTCGCGCGGCAGGATCTGCCGTAGCCGTTCCTTGAACTCCGCCACGTCGGGGGCGACCTGCACCTCGACGTTGGCGATGAGCTCGCCGGTGGCCCCGATCAGAGTCAGCGTCGTGCGGCCGGGCGCCCGGCCGAGGACATAGATCGCCCGGTCGGACAGCGACGAGATGTCGGCGATCTCGGGGTTGGCGATCGACAGCTCCGCGAAGGGCACGTCGGATTCGACCACGACGGCGCGATTGACGGGGACCGACAGGCTCCGTTCGAGTCCCGACTCGACCACGGTCAGCGTCTGCGGGACCGCCGCCGGCACGGGCAGAAGAGCGATGCCGATGCCCAGCACGACCGCCCGCAGATGGCGTTTCCCCGACATTCCCCGACCTGCCTCCGTCGACGGTGCGCGCGACGCCCGGGCGTGGATCACCCGTTGTATCGCTCAACCTTGAGGTGGGTCGTCCGCGGCGTCAACGCGGCCGTGGCGAGCGGCCCCGCCGCGCGCGGGGTCGGCCGCTACCTGTGGCCCGCTTGCGACATAACCACGGGCCATGCGCGTTGCGGGTCAGTCGCCGCAGGGAATGGGCGTGGCGACGACCTCGCCGCCGCGCCGGGTGCGGATCGAACAGACGCGCTCGGGGCGGGCCTCGACAACCCTTTCGGGCGTGATGCCGAGGAGCTCGCGCTGGTCGATCTCGACCGCGGCCGCCACGCCATCGTCGGCGGCGCCCATGAGCGCCAGCGACAGGCGCCCCGTCGACTGCGCCTGGGCGAGGCGCGCCACCTGCTCGGGGTCGGCCTCGACGGTGACGGTGCGGGCGACGGAGGGGGCGCTGCGGTCCTCGTCGGCGGACTGGTCGATTGCGACGATGCGCACGCCCGTCTGGATCAGCTTGGTGACATCGCCGTCCCTGACGCGGCCCGTCCAGAAGACGTCGACGCGGTCGCCGGGCCGGAGGAAGCCCGACACCCCCGAGGCCACGTCGACCTTGATGGCGAAGGCGCGCATGCCCGCCGTCAATCGCGACGAGACGCCGGCGTCCTGGCCGGGCTCGGTCACCTTGACGCGCAGGATCGCCTCGCCCGGTTCCATTGCGCGGAGCACGAAGCGGGCGCGGCCGTCGTCGCCGACGATGTCGGAGCGGTCGAGGAAGGCGCCTTCGGGGATGGCGTTGGCCGGCCAGCGGACGGCCGCCACGTCGTCGGCGGTCAGCGGCTCGCCATAGCGCAGGGCGCGGGCCGCGACCGAGACCTCGACGGTCTCGACCATCCGCGAGTTGGCCGCCCGTTCCTCCGCCAGCGCCGACTTGTAGGCGCCGATGTAGCCCCGCGCCGCGTAGACCGAGAAGCCGGCGAGGCCGAGGCCCAGCAGTAGGACGAGACCGAAGACGATGCGCATGAGGGGCGGTCTTTCCGCTAGGGAACTTTGGACGGGCCGGCGCGGCGTCGGCCCGTCGTTTCAGGCATCGGACGGGACGGCTCAGCCGCCGTCGGTGC
>CAYMRW010000165.1:0-5674 GCA_964392825.1 uncultured Rhodobacterales bacterium | reverse complement strand
GCCCGTAGCAGAGCGTGATGACGGTGGGCTTGAGGAACTGCGCCTGCTGCGACTGTTCGTAGAGGAGCGGCGCGAGGCCGAGCACGGTGGTGAGCGTGGTCAGGAGGACGGGGCGCAGGCGGTCGGCGGCGCCGTCGATGATCGCGGGGATCATGCCCCGCTCCTCGGCGTACTCGTCGATCGTCGTGACCAGCACGATCGAGTCGTTGATGATGATGCCGACCATGCCTAGCAGCCCCACGACCGAGAACATGCTGAGCGGCACGTCCCAGACATAATGCCCCCAGATCGTGCCGACGAGCCCGAACGGGATGATCGCCATCACGACGAGCGGCCGCGTCCAGGACGAGAAGATCCAGGTCAGCACGAGGAAGATACCTGTCAGGCATAGGATCAGCCCGGTGGTGGCGTCGGCGAGGAACGCGCGTTCCTGCTCGGCAAGGCCCGAGAGCTGCGTCGCGACGCCGAACTCGGCCTCGATCGCCGGCAGGATCTCGGTCCGCAGCGCCTCCTCGACGGCGGTGGCGCGCGCCGGATCGTCCTCGGAGATGTCGCCGGTGACGCTGACGAGGCGGACGCCGTTCTCGCGCCGCACCGTCGAGAAGCCCTGCCGCCGCTCGACGCTGACGATGTCGGCCAAGGGCAAATAGGCGCCGCCCGGCGCGCGCAGGAACATCCGCTCGACGAAGTCGGCGGTGAGCTCCTCGTTCGGCAGCTCGACGCGGATCGCGGCCGAGCGCGGGCCGTCGGGATAGGTCGCCGCCTCGATGCCGTTCAGCCGGGCCCGCAGGGTGCGGCCGAGCTCGTCGATGGTGAAGCCCAGCGCCTGCCCCTGCGGCGTCAGGTCGAGGATCAGCTCGTCCTTGTCGTAGGCAAGGTTGTCCTCGAGCGCCGAGACTTCGGGGAAGCGGGCGGCGCGCGCCTTCAGCGCCTCGGCCGCGGCCTTCAGCGTCGGCGCATCGGCGCCGTAGATCTGCACGTCGAGCGCATCGCCGCCCGGGCCGCCACGCCAGCCGCGGAAGCTCAACGTCTCAAGCATCGGGTGCTGGGGCACGCGCTCCTGCAACTCGCCGACGAAAGCGAAGGACGAGTAGGGGCGGAGATCGGCGTCGACGAGCTCGATCGCGATCGAGCCGAGGAGGTCCGCATCCTTGGTGTCGGACCCGGCGAGGCCGCGACCGGTGGAGCCGCCGACCTCGGCCAGCACGTAGACGAGCGGGTTCAAGCCGTGGCGGTCCTCGTACTCGGCGCCGAGGTCCTCCACCGCCTGCTGGACGAGCCGCATCATCTCGATGGTGTCGTCGCGCATGGCGCCCGGCAGCATGGCAAAGTTGCCCGAGACCGACCCCTGCTCGGGCGAGTCGAAGAACCGCCACTGCACGTCGCCGCGGATGAAGAGCGCCGCCTGGCTGGCGAGGATGGCGATCATGCCCGCCATGACCGGATAGCGCAGCACGACGACGCCCGCGATCGCCGGCCGGAACAAGCGTTCGCGCACCCAGCGGAACCCCCGGTTCACTTGGCGCGAAGGCCAGTCGTACCAGTGTTCGCGCGCCGAATGGGCGATGGCGTGGGCCATGTGGTTGGGCAGGATCAGGAAGCACTCGACGAGGCTCGCGATCAGCACGACGATCACCGTGAACGGAATGTCGGCGATGAGGCTGCCGAACCGCCCGCCCACCGCTACCAGAGCGAAGAAGGCGATGATCGTCGTGAGCGAGGCGGAGAGAACCGGCAGGAACATCCGCTGCGCCGCGCGCTCGGCCGCGACGAGCGGCGGCTCGCCAAGCCTGCGGGCGCGGAAATCGGCATGTTCGCCCACGACGATGGCGTCGTCGACGACGATGCCGAGCGTGATGATCAGCGCGAAGAGCGAGATCATGTTCAGCGTGAGCCCGGCCGCGTACATCATCGCCACGGCGGCGGTCATCGCCACCGGAATGCCCGCGGCGACCCAGAACGCGGTCCGCGCGTTCAGGAACAGGAACAGGAGCGAGACGACGAGGCCGAGGCCGATCAGGCCGTTGTCGAGCAGGATGTCGAGCCGCCCGGTGATCATCTCGGCGCGGGTGCGGATGAGGTCGATCTCGACGCCGGCCGGCAGCCCCGCCTCCATCTCGGAAGCCACCGCCTCGACCGCGCGCTGGATGCCGATGGCGTCGCCGGTGTCGGAGCGGTCGACGCGGATCGCGATCGCCGGCGCGTCGCCCACGTAGTAGGCGTTGAGCCGGTCGACGCCGAGCGTCGTCACCGTCGCCACGTCGCCCACCGTCAGCGTCGAGCCGTCCGGGTTCGAGCGAAGCGCCACCGCCGCGATGTCCTCGACGGTCCGCTTCGGCGTGCCGGTACGGATGCGGGCGTCATCGCCGATGTCGCCGGCGGGATCGCTCAGCGCCTCGGCGGCGATGGCGTCGGCGATCTCGCGCAGCGTCACCTCGTGCTCGATAAGCGCGATCGTCGGCACCTCGACCACGGTCTCGGGCGCCGACAGGCCGCTGATCGTGGTGCGGGTGACGCCGGCCTCGAACAGGCGGCGCACGAACTCGTCGGCGAAACGCCCGAGCTGATCGACGCCGACGGGCCCGGTGATGACGACGTCGGTGACCCGGTCGCGCCAGCCGCCGCGGCGCACGACGGGCTCCTCCGCGTCCTCGGGGAGGTTGGTGATGCCGTCGACCGCCTGGGCGACGTCGTCGGCCGCCCGCGCCATGTCCCAGCCCGGCTCGAACTCGACCTCGATCGACGCGCGTCCCTCGACCGACCGCGACTCGGTCTCGGCCACGCCGTCGACGGAGAGGAGCGCGGGCTCGAGCAGCTGCACGATGCCGGTGTCGACGTCCTCGGCCCCCGCTCCCTCCCACTCCACGGTGACGTCGATCTCGTCGATGACGATGTCGGGGAAGAACTGCGCCCGCATGTTCGGCGCCGCGGCGGCGCCGAGGACGAGGAGCGCCACGAGCAGAAGGTTGGCCGCCGTCCGGTGGCGGGCGAAGTACGCCAGCATCAGCCGCCCATCCGCTGCTCGATCCGCGCGACGACCTGCGCCGGCACCTGCGGTTCGCGGAGCTGGGCGAGCACCCGCTCCTTCGCCGCGGAGGGCATGCCGTCGTTGGCTTCGACGAAGGCGACGAGGGCGGCGCGCCGCGCCTCGCTGAGCTCGACCATCTCGTCCGTCGCCTCGGCGGGCCCGGCGCCGCGGTGGAGGGGCCTGACGCGGATGCCCGCCCCGAGAAGCGGCGAGCGCTCGGCCACGATGTCGCGCCCCGCGATCGCGCCCGCGACCACGATCACGTCGTCGCCCTGCCGGCGCAGGATGTCGACGGGCACCGCCTCGAGCCGCTGCTGGGCATCGACGGCGAGCACGATGCCGGTGCCGTCGACGGCCGCGGCCGGGATCGTCGCGACGCCGGCGAGCGGCGGCTCGTCGACGGTGACGGTGACGAAGTCGCCCGGACGGAAGCCCGCGGCGTCGCCGAGCCGGGCATAGACGAGGCGCCCGGTCCGTCCCTCACCGACGACGGCGCTGCCGCGGCTTATCCGACCCGTCGCCGCGAGGTCGGCGCCGAGGACGTCAAGCGACGCCGTCACCTCGGCCGGGACCAGGCGACCGTCGGCATCGAGCAGGCGCCGGTACTGCGCGGTCGAGAGGCGGAACGCGACCTCGAGCGCGTCCGGATCGACAAGGAGCGCCAGCCGCTCGTTGGCGGCGACGAGCCCGCCCTCGACGGCGGAGACCTCCGACAGGATCCCGTCGAACTCGGCGCGGATCTCGGTCTCGCCGAGCTGCCGTTCGGCCTCGGCGAGGTCGATGCGGCGCCGGTCGAGGCCGGTGCCGGCCCGGTCGAGCCCCGCCTCGGCCTGGCTCAGGGCGCGCCGGCGGGCGACCACCGCCTGCTCCGCCGTCGCCGCCTCGATCTCGGCCGCCTCGACGGTCGCGGCCGTCCCGACGCCGCGTTCCGACAGATCGCGCTGGCGGTCGAGCGCCCGGAGCCTGATGTCGGCCTGTGCCTGGGCCGACGTCAGCTCCGCCCGGGCCAGATCCAGCGTCCGCTCGGCATCGCGCAGCTCGGCCTCCGCCTCCTCGAGATCGGCCTCGGCCACGGCACGGGCCGCCTCGGCGTCGGCCGGGTCGATGCGGGCGATGACGGTGCCCGCCGCGACGGCGCCGCCCTCCTCGAACCCGTCGGCGAGGTCGACGACGACGCCGCTCACCGTCGCACGGACCTCGAGCGTCCGGCGGCTCTCGATCTGGCCGAAGGTGCGCAGCTCGGGAACGACCGTGCCGGGCTCGACGGACACGACGTTGGTGGCGAACACCCGCTCCTCGGTCGGCCGCTCGGGCGTCTCCTCCGACATCGCGTCGGTGACGGCGCCGACCACCGTCTGCACCGCGAGGCCGAGTAGCGCCGCGGTCGTGGAAAGGAGAAAGACGCCGACCAGCGAGCGTCGGAGAAAGCGCATGCAAGATCCCCGGTTGACGCTGTGAAAGTAGCATCGGCGGGGGCCGATCCAAATGACGATGGCTTTACGCGCCGATTGCCCCGCCGTCCGCGCGCCTCACTTGCGGCGGAGGTGCTCGTCGAGCCGGGGCATGATCTCGACGAAGTTGCAGGGCCGGTGCCGGTAGTCGAGCTGCGGTCCAAGGATCCCGTTCCAGGCGTCGCGGCAGGCCGAGGGGGAGCCCGGGAGCGCGAACAGGTAGGTGCCGTTCGCAACGCCCCCGCAGGCCCGGCTCTGCACCGCGCTGGTGCCGATCTTCTGCACCGAGATCACCGTGAAGACCGTTGAAAAGGCGTCTATTTCCTTCTCGTAGACATCGCGGTGCGCCTCCACCGACACGTCCCGACCGGTGAGCCCGGTGCCGCCCGTCGAGAGGATGACGTCGATGTCGGGGTCGGCGCACCATGTCCGAAGCCGATCGGCGATGCCGGCGCGGTCGTCGCGGACGATGTCGCGCGCCGCGAGCAGGTGCCCGGCCTCGGTCAGGCGGGCGACCAGCGTGTCGCCCGAGCGGTCGTCCTCCGGACGGCGGGTGTCGCTGACCGTCAGAACCGCGATGCGAACGGGCAGGAAGGCGCGGCCTGCGTCGATGCGGCTCATGCGGCCCGGTCCGCGCGGTCTCCGCCGCGGCGCCGTCCCGCGCGGAACGCCCCGTCCGATGGCCGGAGGACCGCAGGCCGATCCTCGACTTGATCCGCCGGATATTGCCGTTGCCGTGCGCGCCGCATCTCAGCCACCCTCGAGCCTTGCCTGGAGCGACAGCAGATCCGCCCACGCGTCGGCCTTGGCGGCCGGAGTCCGGAGCAGGTAGGCGGGGTGGAACATCGGCAGGACCGGGCGACCCAGCGCCTCGGCCCAGCGGCCACGCAGCCGCGTCACCCCGCGCCGGCCGAGCAGGGCGCCGCAGGAGATGTTGCCCATGCACACGAGGAACTCCGGGTCGGCGAGCTCGACGTGGCGGCGCAGGAACGGCATCAGCATCGCCACCTCCCCGGGCTCGGGCTCGCGGTTCTGCGGCGGCCGCCACGGCAGGACGTTCGCGATGTAGAGCCGCCGGGCAGGATCGTCCTCGGCGCGGCCGAGGCCGATGGCGGCGAACATGCGGTCGAGAAGCCGGCCGGCGGCACCGACGAACGGGCGCCCGGCCGCGTCTTCCTCGCGGCCCGGCGCCTCG
>CAYMRW010000164.1:3985-5687 GCA_964392825.1 uncultured Rhodobacterales bacterium | reverse complement strand
CATGGCCAACCTCTGCAACCTGATCGTCGGGCAGGCGAGTTTGCGCCTCTGGGCCGCAATCGTTCGCGCGCCGGCGGCCCTGATCTTTCCCACGGGTCTCCTCGCCTGCATCGTCGGCGTGCACCTGTCGACCGGCAGCATGTTCGGTGTTGCGGTCATGCTGCTGGCCGCCGCGTTGTCGCTGGCGATGACGGCTACGGGCTTCCCGGTGATCGTCTTCATCATCGCCTTCTTCCTCGGCGCGCGGTTCGAGCGATCTTTATCGCAGAGCCTCGTCATTCTCGACGGCGATCCGCGCGCGCTGGCCCACCACCCGGTCGCGCTGCTGCTCCTGATCGGCGCCATTGGCATGGCGGCGCTGATGCGCCGGGGACGCAAGGCGCCGCCGTCGAGGCTCGACGGCCGGCGCCGCGCGCCCTGAACCGCCGCGGCTACCTCTCGTCCTGCTTGCCCGGCGCGTGAATCCGCCGTGCCGGCCCGCGATACCGCTCCGTCAGTCGAAAGGCACCTCGCTGCCGTCGGTTGTGGATCGGCATGGAAAAAGGACGCCGGTATCGGGGTGATCGGCGTCCAAGAGGGACCCCCCTGATGTTGGTGGTTCATCGTGCTCCCGGGGGAAGTCGGGGGCCGAGGTCAGGATGCTGGTTGTGAAGAGCGTGCCGGTGAGGCGCCACTGGTCCGAGCCCACCGGCGCGCGCGAAGATCAGGCGCGCGTATTTTCCAGGACAAGAAGCCGATCAAGCAGATCTGCCGAGAGCTGCGGGTCTCACGGAAGACGGTCCGCAAGGTCATCCGGTCTGGGGCCACCGAGTTCAGCTGCGAGCGGAGCGTCCAGCCGCAGCCTAAGGTCGGGCCCTGGCGGGACGAGCTGGACCGCATGCCGGCCGAGAACGCGCGGCAGCCGAAGCGCGAGCGCCTGACCCACATCCGCATCTTCGAGGAACTCGCCGCCCTCGGCTATGACGGCGGCTACGACGCCGTGCGCCGCTATGCGGCCGGTTGGTCGAAGACGGAGAACGAGGCCTCGGCGGAAGCCTATGTGCCGCTCAGCTTCGATCCGGGCGAGGCCTACCAGTTCGACTGGAGGTGAGGAGGATCAGGTGACCGTCCAGTGGACGGTCACCCCGACGAACAGGTCGCCGTGATCGATGGGTACACGACGACGGTGAAGGTCGCCCACGTCCGTCGCCACAGCCGGATGGTGTTCGTTCGAGCCTATCCGCGAGACGCAGGAGATTGTGTTCGACGCCCACGACAAGGCGTTCGCGTTCTCCGGCGGGGTCTGCGCGCGCGGGATCTACGACACATGAAGACCGCGGTGGACACGATCTTCGTCGACAAGGACCACGCCTATGATCGCCGGTTCCAGCAGATGTGCGGGCACTACCTCATCGAGCCGCCATCCATTGGGCTTGAACCAATGGCGCCACAATGAACGGCCCTGCACGCCCGCCTCGGGCTGGGAGAAGGGCCAGGTCGAGAACCAGGTCGGCGTGCTCCGGCGGCGGTTCTTCGTGCCGCGGCCGCGGTTCAAGAGCTATGCCGAGCTCAACACCTGGCTCATGGACCGCTGCACCGCCTAGGCCAGGCGCACCCGCATCCGGAGCTGCGCGACAAGACGATCTGGGAGGTCTTCGAGGCACCGGCCAACGAGACTCTGGTCCGCGAGCTCGCCGGTGGCGACTTCCTCGAGCAGCAGCGC
>CAYMRW010000164.1:0-3885 GCA_964392825.1 uncultured Rhodobacterales bacterium | reverse complement strand
CAACGAGACTCTGGTCCGCGAGCTCGCCGGTGGCGACTTCCTCGAGCAGCAGCGCAATGTCGTGCTGATCGGCGGAACCGGCACCGGCAAGTCCCATCTCGCCGTCGGCATCGCCAGAGCCTGCATCCGCAGCGGTAGGCGAGGCCGCTTCTTCAATGCAGTCACCTAGTCAACAAGCTCGACGCAGAAGCTCGCGCCGACCGACAGGGCCGCACCGCCGACCTGCTCTGCCGTCTCGACTTCATGGTGCTCGACGAACTCGGCTGCCTGCCCTTCGCCCAGACCGGCGGCCAACTCCTGTTCCACCGCATCAGTCGCCTTTACGAGCGCACGTCCATCATCGTCACCACAAACCTCGCCTTCGGCGAGTGGCCCAGCGTCTTCGGCGACGCCAAGATGACGACCGCGCTCCTCGACCGGCTCACCCACCACTGCGACATCGTCGAGACCGGCAACGAGAGCTGGCGCTTCAAGACCCGCGCCTGAGCCCGGGACACCCGCCGGCCCCAAACGTCTGCGCGACCTGAAAGCTACGCCGCCTCGGGCCGGCTACCCGCACAACAGAGGGGTCCCGATTGGGAGCCGATTTGACAGTCGATCAGGAACGGCAGGATACCGCGCCAAAGCGACCGTCCCTACCGCGTCCGGATGTCGTCGTCGGAGACCGTGACGCGCTGCGCCATTCGCAGCCACCACTCTGCAATGTAGCCGTGGAGGCGCTCGATCTCCGCCGCTTGCGCGTCGCTGCGGCCGCTATCGTGGAACTGGTCAGGGTTGTCCGCGAGGTCGAACAGCATCGGGCGAAAGCCCCCTCGGCATGGATCAGCTTGTGGCGCCCGTCCAAGACCATGAAGAGGCGCGCGTCGCGTGTTGCGAGCCCCAACCTCGCACCTATTAGCGTGATCGAGTTGTCATACTCGCTGATCGTGTAGCGCCGCCGGTCTGGCCGCTCGCCCCGGATCCGCGGCATCAGCCACCGGCCCTCGACGATGTGGCCCGGCACCTCGCCGCCGGCCGCCTCATTTAACGTCGGGGCGAGGTCGATCGACTCTATTAGAGCATCGCAGGTCGTCCGCGCGTCGCATCGGCCTTTGGCTGCAGGTCGCAGATGATCAGCGGGATCTTCACCGAGGGCTCGTGGAAAAAGCCCTTCTCGCCTAGCCAGTGGTTGCCCAGATAGTCGCCGTGGTCGGAGGTCGCACGATCAACGTGTGCTCCGCTCGGCCTGTCACGTCGAGATGGTTCAGCGGCCGCCCTGGCTGATCGTCGGCCTGCTTGATCAGACCCATGTACGCCCGTCTGCCAGGGGGTCTCGCTGTCCTCCTCCCGAATGTTGGCCGGGTGATTTGTATTGAGCAGCATCTAGCCGCTCGCGAGGTCGCCGTGCTCGACGCTCGCGTTGGCATGGTCGGCCGACTGGTTCTCCCCATCGTAGCCTAGCGTGCGCAGGTACTCGTTATAGGGCGGGCGCTTCTCTTCGTAGGCGACGTCGGGTCCCTCGCCCCAAGGCCGTTGTCGCGCAACCAGACGTCGAAGGCGTACTTGGTCTGACGAGCGCCGATCACTGTGTGAGGGGCGAGGCCCAGCCGCGCCATGCCCGCGACGTATTGCCGATCAGCCAGCAGCCCGTGCCGAGCGCGCGCAGGTGGTCGCCCACCGTCATCTCGCCCACGAGCAACGGCACCCCGTTCCATTGCGCCCCATGGGAGGAGACGTAGCGACCGGTGTAGAAGCTCATCCGCGACGGGCCGCAGACGGGCGACTGCACGTAGGGTTTGGTGAAGTGGACGCCGCGCGCGGCGACCCTGTCGAAGTTGGGCGTGTGAAGATGCGGATGTCCGGCGCAACTCAGCTAGTCGAACCGTAGCTGGTCATACATGACGAACTTGATGTTTTGAGGCTTTGCGGCCACGGACGATGCTTCCACCGGATGCGCTGCACGGGTCTCAGGCCCGACGTTGGCGCGTGCGGCCCCGTGCGGGCCGACCGCCGGCTTACTAGATTGACGAGTCGCAGGGATCTGTGAACCTCGCTGGACGTGCCGTTGACCGGGTCCGTCCCTCGCGGCGCCGGTGCACGGAAGTGCCAGTCCCGTGCCATCGATAGCGCGGCCGATCACGCCTCGACCGTTTGGCCCTCCAGCAGAATACCCTCGAAACCCAGCAGGTGCGCGTCCTCGAGCGCACGGCGTGTTGCGGCGAGCTCGTCCTTCTGCGCTTCGGCTCCGAAGCGCAACGCAGCCGTGCGAACTGCCAGTTCGACCAGCCCCAGGGACTCGGACTTGGTGTATTGCCGCAGCATGTCGGCATGCTTGCGACCGCGAGCGAGGTCGCCGTTGAGAGCTGCAGTCTCGATTGCAAAACAATGAAACCAGATGGTCGCGCAGGAGAGGGCACCTTCGATCAGGCGCTGTTCCCCGGCCGCCAGAAGGTCGGCGCGGACCATTGGGTCGGCTGCGCTGAGGGCGCCCAGAACCAGGAAGATGGCGCCGTTGTAGTAGCTACCCGTTGCCGGATCGAGGTGAGGCTCGAGCTGGGCGAAGGCCTCGTCTCGGCTCCCGCACCTCAGGGCATGCCACGCACGCAGGATGGTGAGGTCGGCCGCGAAGCGGGACTCGCGTTCGCCCGCGACCAGTTCGGCCAGGCGGTCGATGTCCTCCTGCGCGCCGTCGAGGTCCAGAGCGGCGAGACGCATCTCGGCACGGGTCTCTCGGGCGATCATCTCCGCGCGGTCAGCGGCGGCTCCGGCCGCAGACTCCACCGCGAGGTCCGCCAGCAAGTGCGCCCTCGCTCCGGGCTCAGAGAAGAAGAGCGTGTAGCTTCGCATGAACCCGAACTCCTGGTGGACCATGCCCAGTCCGGCATCCGCTGCCATCGTCACGGCGCGGTCGAAATGGCGATGCGCCGTACGCAACCGCCCGGCCGCGAAGTGCGCGTCGCCGAGGCCGCCATGAGCACGGGCGATACCGCGTGGATCGCCCACCGCCTCGGCCGCTGCGAGGCCGGCTGAATGCTGGCGCAGGCACTCCGCGGTGTCGCCTTCGACGAACGCGCGATTGCCGCGCTGCTCGTGAATTTCCGCCCGTCCGAGACCGGTCAGGCCGATTGCGTCGGCTATGTCCTCGGCCGTGTCGAGCGCCCGGTTGGCCTCTGCGCCCAGATCCAGTCGGTGCAGGACGAGCGCCTGCCGCACCAACATCGCCACTCGGGTCGTATCCGCCAGCGCGACGGCGTGCGCGGCGCGGTAGTCCTCCAGCGCGCCACGCAGGTCACCGCGCATGCGCCTGATGCCCGCCCGGCACGAATGAAGCTCGGCCACGGCCTCGGCGTCGCCACCGTGGCCCAGACCCTCCTCAATGAAACTCAGGGCGGAGGTCAGGCGCTGCGAGCTGACCATCAGATTCGCCGCCGCGGCGGCGGCCCGGCAGGCTTCCGCGCCGTCGTGGGCGAGCCGCGCGTGCTCGGCCCACCGGACGGGGTCGGTGCCACGGAAATGCGCCGCGGCGCAGGCGTGCCATTCGCGGCGGGTCGCCTCGGGCAAGTCGTCGTAGATCGCCTGCCGGACAAGATCGTGCCCGAAGGCGAGACCGGCTCCGGTCACATGCACGATGTCGCCGTGCGGGCGCGGCGGGATCATGCCCGGGAAGATGGCCGCGACGTCCGCCGGATCGAACGTCGTCCCCAGCACCGATGCCCGACGCAGCGCGGCGCGCACGTCCTCGGGCAGACGCTCGATCTGTTCGAGCACCAGCCCGGTAACGGTCGCGGGAAGGTTGCCAGCGGTCCAGTTCGCTTCGAGAAGGCGCAGCAGGAACAGCGGATGCCCGCCCGCCTGTTCCAGCGCCTCGGCCGCGTCGGTCCGCCCGGGCGCCGCGAGCTCTGCCAG
>CAYMRW010000163.1:0-5688 GCA_964392825.1 uncultured Rhodobacterales bacterium | reverse complement strand
TTTCAGGTGCACCGGCAGGGAACCTGGCAGGGCGTTCCGGCCGATACGATCATCCTCGACTACGAGGGGCGCTTTGTGCGCCGCCGGCGCCTGTGCACCGCCGGGGGGACGACGTTCGTTCTTGACCTCGCCGAAACGACCAGCCTCGACGCGGGCGACGCGGTGGAACTCGAGGACGGGCGGCTGGTCGAGGTCGCGGCTGCGCCCGAGCCGCTGCTCGAGGTGCGCGGCGATTTGCCGAGGTTGGCGTGGCATATCGGCAATCGCCACACGCCATGCGAGATCGGTGGTGACTGGCTGCGTATCCGCCGGGATCATGTCCTGAGCGAGATGCTCGCCCGCCTCGGCGGTCATGTCGCCGAGGTCGAGGCGCCCTTCCGCCCCGAAGGCGGGGCCTACGGCCATGGCCGTACCCACGGGCACGCGCACTGATGCCCCGGGCCGGCCCTGCCGCCCGAGAAGGTCCCCTGGTCGGCGGCCCCCGTCGGCCCGGCGGCGCGCGGGACGACGCCAACCTTATCCTTGCCCAATGGCTGTCGCCGGCGTTTCCCGTCGGCGGGTTCGCCTATTCGCACGGGCTGGAGGCGGCGATGAGCGACGGAGACGTCTCGGGGGCGGACGACGTGCAGGCATGGATCAGCGACATCCTGCGACATGGCGCCGGCGCCTCGGACACGGCGCTTCTCGGCGCGGCGATGCAGCCGGACGCCGACCACCTGTCGCTCGACGCTACCGCACAGGCGCTCTGCACGGCGCGGGAGCGGTGGATCGAGACGCGCGATCAGGGCGCGGCCTTCACCGCGACCACGAACGCGGTCGAAGGGTGGGACGATCCCCCCGCTGCGCTGCCCGTCGCCGTCGGCCGTGCGTCGGGTCGCATCGGTGCCGAGCCCGAGTTGGTGGCGACGCTCTACCTCCAGGCCTTGGCCACGAACCTGGCGCTTGCCGCGGTCCGTTTCCTGCCGCTCGGCGGGGCGGACGGGCAGCGGATCGTCGGGGCGCTTCGGCCGGTGTGCCGGTCGGTCGCCCGCGTCGGCGTCGTGACGCCGGTGGGGGAGATCGTGCTCTCCGCGATCGGGGCGGACTATGCGGCCATGCGGCACGAGAGGCTCGCCGCCCGGACGTTCCGAACGTGACGGGACCCTTGCGCGTCGGGATCGGCGGCCCGGTCGGCGCGGGCAAGACGACGCTGACCGAGGGACTCTGTCGGCTGCTGGCGCCCCGTTGCTCGATGGCCGTCATCACCAACGACATCTACACGCGCGAGGACGCGGAGGCCTTGATGCGGGCGCAGGTCCTTCCGCTCGACCGCATCCGCGGCGTCGAGACCGGCGGCTGTCCCCACACCGCCATCCGCGAGGACGCCTCGATCAACCTCGCGGCTCTCGCGGATCTCCGGCAGACCCATCCGGATCTCGACCTCGTCCTGATCGAGAGCGGCGGCGACAACCTTGCGGCGACGTTCAGCCCCGAGCTCGCCGACCTCACGATCTACGTGATCGACACCGCGGCGGGTCAGGACATCCCGCGCAAGAAGGGTCCGGGGCTCGCCCGCGCCGACCTGCTCGTCGTGAACAAGATCGACCTTGCGCCCTATGTCGGCGTGGATCCGGACTTGCTTGAGGCGGATGCCCGCGCGTCGCGCGCCGGCGCGCCGGTCGTCGTCGCCGCACTGAAGCGGGGCCGGGGCATCGACGAGATCGCCGCGTTTCTCTGCCGCGAGGGCGGCCTGTAGCGGTTCAGACGCTCTTTCTCGTCACGTCGCGCATTCCCTGCGCCTCGAGATGGCTGCGCAGCATCGCGACGTTCTGGTTGTTCGACTTGTAGACGATGTCGAAGATCTGTCCGATCAGCGGCACCGTGCCGATCAGTGTGTCGGCGCCGGTGTTCAGCGCCATCCGGGCCAGGAGGTGGTTCGGCGCGCCGAACTTCTTGGCCTTCCAGATGATGTAGGCGGCGGGTACGAGCGCGGCAGCATCGCCGATGCCCGGGATCAGCCCCAGTATGCCATCGAGCCCGATCGGATAGCCGATGATGGGGATCCGGTACTTGCTGTCGAGAAGCCGCGCGAGACGGTCGATCTCGGCGATGCTCGCCTCGATCTCGGCGGCACGATCGGCAGAACGATCGGCGGGCTCGGCAAACGGCATCGGATGCTCTCTCGCGGTTGTCCAGCCTCAATGAGACCGCCGGGGGAAGGTTCCGTCAAAAGAAAGCCTGCAGGCCGGTCTGCGCGCGGCCGAGGATCAGGGCATGGATATCGTGCGTGCCCTCGTAGGTGTTGACGGTCTCGAGGTTCAGCATGTGCCGCATCACGGGGTAATCGGCCGAGATGCCGTTGCCGCCCAGCATGTCGCGGGCCTGGCGCGCGATCTCGAGTGCCTTGCCGCAATTGTTGCGCTTCATCAGCGAGACGAGTTCCGGCGACGCCGTGTGATCCTCCATCATGCGGCCGAGGCGCAGGGCGCCCTGCAAGCCCAGCGCGATCTCGGTCTGCATGTCGGCGAGCTTCTTCTGGAACAGCTGGGTCTGCGCGATCGGGCGGCCGAACTGGGTCCGGTCCAGACCGTAGCGGCGAGCCGCGTGCCAGCACGCCTCCGCCGCGCCCGTCACGCCCCAGGCGATGCCGTAGCGGGCGCGATTGAGGCATCCGAACGGTCCCTTGAGCCCCTCGACGCCCGGCAGGAGCGCGTCCTCGTCCACCTCGACGTCGTCCATGACGATGCCGCCGGTGACCGAGGCGCGGAGCGACAGCTTGCGCTCGATCCTGGGCGCGTCGAGGCCGGCCATGCCCTTCTCGAGCAAGAAGCCGCGGATCTTGCCGTCATGCGCGTCGGACTTCGCCCAGACCACGAAGAGGTCGGCGATGGGCGCATTCGAGATCCAGGTCTTCGATCCGCAAAGGCGGTAGCCGCCCCGGGTTCGCCGCGCCACGGTCTTCATGCCGCCGGGGTCGGACCCGGCATCGGGCTCGGTCAGGCCGAAGGCGCCGATCAGCTCTCCCTTGGCCAACCGCGGCAGGAAACGCGCGCGCTGCGCCGGCGAGCCGTAGGCCAGGATCGGGTACATGACCAGCGACGACTGCACCGACATCATCGAGCGGTAGCCCGAGTCCACCCGCTCGATCTCGCGCGCGACGAGCCCATAGGTGACGTAGCCGGCGCCGAGCCCGCCATGCTCCTCGGGGACGGTGACGCCGAGAAGTCCCGCCGCCCCCATCTCGGCGAAGATCGCGGGCTCCACCGCCTCCTCGGCGAAGGCGCGGTCGACCCGCGGCGCCAGCCGGTCGTCGGCAAAGGCGCGGGCGGCATCGCGCAGCATCCGCTCGTCCTCGGTCAGCTGCCGCTCGAGCCCGAACGGATCGTCCCAGTCGAAGCGCCCCAGCTGCGGGCGGTCGGCAATCTTGATCTCCCCGGGCGCGTTCATCGGCGGATCCTCCGGCAGTACCGGCCCCGCTCTACGCCGATTTGCGCTGTTCGGCAAATGCGCTTACATTCAAGTATTGATATGTATCAAAGTCGCATGCCCGGCGTGCTGCTAGGAAGGCGTGGGTCTCGACAAAAAGGAGGTTCGACAGATGGTTGATCGACCACCCATCGACTGGCGGCTCGGTGGGCCGCTGCTCGGTCTCGTGTTTTTCCTTGCCGTGGCGCTGGTCAAGCCGATCGGGGTCTCGACGCAGTTCGTCGTGCTCGACGGCATTCTCTGGAACGCGGTCGACGCGGACGCGATCGTCGCCACCGGCGACGGGCTGTCGTCGCCCTCGGCCTATGTCGGCAAGTATGCCGGAAGCATCGCCGATCCGCTGAACTACGGGCTGGTGTTCGTGCTGGCGCTGGCGGTCGGGGCCGGGGTCTCGAGCTACCTGCGCCGCGGCGTCACCGGGCGCGAGCGGACGATCCCGGCGATCTGGCATGCCAACATCGGCGACGGCGTCGGCCTGCGGATGACCGCCGCCTTCCTCGGCGGCATGGCGGTCGTCTTTGGGGCGCGTCTCGCCGGGGGGTGCACCTCGGGCCACATGATGTCGGGCATGATGCAGACGTCGGTCTCGGGCTATCTGTTCTCGCTCGGCACCTTTGCCGCGGCGGTGCCCGTCGCGCTCTATCTCTACCGGACGGAGGGCTGAAGCATGGACATCGTTCTCGCAATCGCGATCGGCGCCGCTTTCGGCGTGGCGCTCGACCGGGTCGGCGCGACAAATCCCACGTGGATCGGGCGTATGCTCGGCCTGCACCACCTGCACCTCGCCAAGACCATCCTGACCGGGATCGGCACCGCGTCGGTCCTGATGTTCCTGGGCCAGATGGCGGGCCTCGTCGACGTCGGCCACATGTCGGTCAAGACCGCGCATCTGGGCGTGGTCCTGGGCGGAGCCATCATGGGGATCGGCTGGGCCGTCTCGGGGTTCTGCCCGGGGACCGGCATTGCCGCCGCCGCATCGGGCCGGCGTGACGCGATGGTGTTCGTGGTCGGCGGCCTCGTCGGCGCGGCCCTCTACATTCTGATCGATCCGGCCGTCGCGGCGACCGGGCTGCTCGATCCGATCCTCGGCGGCAAGACCACGCTCGGGGCGGTGCCCGGTGCCGGGTATGACGGCCTGTTCCAAGTGCGCGGCGACATCGTCGGCCTCGTCGCCGGCGTCGTTCTCATCGCCATCGCCGCGCTCCTGCCCGAGGCGCCGCGGCACCGCGGGCATCCGGTCCCGGCCGAGTAGGCTCGCTTGACCCCTCCCGCCCGGCATGCACCTTGCACGGGCGGGAGGGGTGCGATGACCGGGGTTCCGAACAGCATCGACGCGGTCCAGGCGGCGCTCGGGGACGAGGGCTACGTTTGCGGGCGCTCGCTGGCGACCGTGGTCTTCCTCGCATTGCGGCTCGGCCGGCCGATCTTTCTCGAGGGCGAGGCGGGGGTCGGCAAGACCGAACTCGCCAAGTCCCTCGCCGCGGGCCTCGGCCGGCGCCTGATCCGGCTGCAGTGCTACGAGGGACTCGATGCCAATTCAGCTGTTTACGAGTGGAACTTCACCGAACAGATGATTGCGATCCGCACCGCCGAGGCCACTGGCGGGGCCGACCGCGACGCGCTGAGGGCCGAACTCTTCACCGAGGAGTACCTGATCGCGCGGCCGCTCCTGCAGGCAATGCGGCCGCAGGCTGGCGGGGCGCCGGTGCTGCTGATCGACGAGCTCGACCGCACCGACGAGCCGTTCGAGGCGTTCCTGCTCGAGGCGCTGAGCGACTTCCAGGTCACCATCCCCGAACTCGGTACCATCGCGGCCGAGACCCCGCCGATCGTCATCCTGACCTCGAACCGAACGCGCGAGGTGCACGACGCGCTCAAGCGCCGCTGCCTCTACCACTGGGTCGACTACCCCGATTTCGACCGTGTGATCAGCGTCTTGCGGGCGCGGGCGCCGGAGGCGGCGGAGACCCTCAGCCGCGAGGTCGTGGCCTTCGTGCAGCGGCTGCGCACAGAGGATCTGTTCAAGAAGCCGGGCGTCGCCGAGACCATCGACTGGGCCAAGTGCCTGCTGGCGCTCGACGTCATCGCGCTCAGCCCCGAGGTCATCGCCGACACGCTCGGCGCCATCCTGAAGTACCAGGACGACATCCAGCGCATCCAGGGCAGCGAGGCGAAGCGTCTTCTCGACGAGGTCCGCGCCGAACTCGCGCCGGCCTGATCTGA